>CABUQL010000106.1 GCA_902493665.1 uncultured Eubacteriales bacterium | reverse complement strand
CCCGCCGATGAATATAATGTTTTTTATCATATTTCTTCTCCCGCCGTCTCGGACTGTCCTCCTTGAAAAAGCCCGCCGAAATTTATCAACGCAATAGTTTTATCCCCGCGCGAAGCTCATTGCAAGAAATACGGTTTATTCTCTCTCGAACACACTTGTTTCAGCTCATTCCGTCTCGCCGCTGCGCCTGCGCTCCGCTTGCTCGCCGCCGCTCAACTCACCCTCGCCGCCGCCTCGGGCGGTTTCGCGGAAGATTATTTGGGTATCTGTCAAACAAAACATAATCAAATAAATTGATATTGTTTTGGTCATGTCTGCAAAGTGCGGAAAGTGTTTGAGATTCGAGCAGGGGATATTCCGAAACAGACGCTGTCTTTTTTTCGCCTTTACGCCGTGCGGCAGTTCGCGCGAATGCGCAAACTCTCTTCCTCACATTCCATTTTATGCACCGTTAGCATTTTTGTTTGTTCTTTTTTGATTTTTAGGGTAGAATATCTGCGGAGGTATCAAAAGATGAAAGAACTTATAATAAAATCGGATAATATTTCGCGCTTTCGCCGACATCTGACTTATTGCGAACGCAGTACAGCTACCATTGAAAAATATGTTCGTGATGTTTCCGTATTTGCCCGTTATACAAAAGGACAACTTGTCACAAAAGAAACCGTCGTGTCATACAAGAATTTTCTTAACGGTCATTATGCTGTTCGCAGTGTAAATTCCATGCTTGCCGGTTTGAACGCATTTTTTGAATTTGTCGAACACCCGGAACTAAAAGTAAAATCGCTCAAACTTCAACGCAGAATATTCTGCCCCGAAGAAAAAGAACTTACAAGAGCAGAATACGAACGTCTTTGCCGTACCGCCGCTAAAAAATGCAACAAACGCCTTTGCTTAATTTTGCAAACAATTTGCGGCACAGGTATCCGCGTCAGCGAACTGCAATTTATAACCGTTGAGGCTGTAAAGCAAGGCGAGGCTGTTGTAAACTGCAAAGCAAAGACACGGTCGGTATTTATTGTGAAAGAACTAAAACAAAAATTGCTCCGCTACGCAGCAGAGCAAAAAATAAAATCGGGAATGATTTTCATCACCCGTTCAGGAAAACCGTTGGACAGAACGACCGTTTGGCGCGAAATGAAAGCATTATGCGCCGAAGCAAATGTCAACCCGCAAAAAGTTTTTCCGCATAATCTGCGCCACCTGTTCGCCCGAGTGTTTTACTGCATTGAAAAGGATATTGCAAAGCTCGCGGATATTCTCGGACACAGCAGTATCAACACCACCCGCATATATATCATTTCCACAGGTGAAGAACACCGCCGCCGCATGGAAAATATGCATTTAGTATTGTAGCCCAAAAACAAAAAACGCCGCCACTCGGCGACGTATACAACATAATCGACATTATGTTGCAAACAAAATTAATTTGTTTATAACATAACATTTTTATTTGTTTTATTGTAACATATCCGTGACAATTTGTCAAGTACATAAAAGAGTTTTGAGTTTTCGAAAAAATAAAACATACGAATAAAGCCTCTCTCGTTTAGATGTTTCGGAAAAGGCTTATTTTCTTATACGCATTTTTATCTGCCGCCCTCGGGCGGCTTTTTTTATGCCGTTTCTATTCTCTTTTTACTCCGCTTATGCCGTCAACAAAGCCCGATATATCGCCGCCGCTTTGCCTGTTTGCAACATAATGTCGATTATGTTGTGCATTGCAAAAGTGAGAGGTAAAGAAGTTTATAAGCAGTGAATCCAGGAGGTATGTTTATGTTGAAAAAATACAGTGTTGAACTTGAAGGTCAAATTGAATTTTACGAGCAATATTTAAAAATCGTTAATCCTGAATTGACATTTGATGATATTTTTCGTAATAACACAGATGGTATTTTAAACGGGAATTTGCTTGAATTTAAATTGAATATAACAGATCTCAATGCTTGTTTGTTGCAAACGATAAAATATCTTTCTGCTATGAGAGTTAAGGGGGAGCCGATTCCTGCTAATATTCTTTTGGTTTCTTTAAATACGGGTACTGTTTATGTATATCATTCAAAAGATTATTTGGCTCACATTGAAAAGGTTTATGTCGGCGGTGCATCAAAAAAGAATGTTGGATTTTTCGCTTCCGATTATATCTCAAAACTAAAATATATCGAAGACGAGAAGGATGAGTTTTCTTTAATTCAGTTGCTTAAAGAGAAATCCTATACAAAGATTAATATTGATGAAAACTGTATTGTGGGTTGGGCAGAAAAGTATTACCGCGAAAACCCACAGGCTCGAAAATCAGATTTTATCGGCGATAACACCGGTAAAGTCAAGATTATCGGTGAAATCAGAGAACCTATTAAATTTAGAGACTATATTTTCCCTTATAAAGGAAAAGACAATGTGCGTTTTCAGTATCTAATGGATAAATTGAACGACACGCTTCAAAAAAAGAATTTAGGTGCTTTCTATACACCGGAGCCCTATGTAAAAAAATCTCTTGAATTGGTAAGGGAAGCTATTAAAAGGGTACCCGAAGGAAACGATTATATAATCTTGGATCGCTGTGCCGGAACCGGTAACCTTGAAAAAACAATGACCGAAGAAGAACTTTCCCATTGTATTGTATCGACCATTGAATACTATGAATACAAAGTATTGCTGGAATTGTTAGGCAGTAAAGTTCGATATATTGTTCCGCCGATTGAAAAAGAAGATACGTTTAATATGGGGCTTGTCAGAGGCGCTGACGCGTTATCTGAAGAATATGTAAAGAACCCTGTTATAAAAAGTTACATCGATGACCCCAATTGTACAATAATTTTATTCGAAAATCCGCCTTATGCAGAATCAAACGGTACAACAAAAATAAACAGTGGTTGGAAAAACAGCTATGTTGTAAAAGAGATGAAGAAAGAGATTAAGGGATCAGGTACAAATGATTTAGGAAATGCTTTTATTTGGTCGGGGTTTAAATACTATTTAAGACAAGAAACTGATTGTTATATAGTGTATTCGCCGATCAAGTATTGGAAAATACATCATCTAATAAACAAAAAAATAATCGGAAGTTACGCGTTTAACAGAAAGCACTTTCATACAAAGATAGATGCTTGTATTGTAGTTGTTGCGTGGCAAAACATATCTGAAAATATCGAAAAGTTTAATACGGTTGGTTTTGATATAGTCGGCGGAGAATTGGTTGAGATGCCTGAAAAATTAACTATTAAAAAATGTTATTATACTTTGGCTGATAAATACTATGATAAAACCTCTTATAATAATGATAAGACAGACGGGATTTGTTGTAATCTGAACGGAACAGAATATAGCAAAGAAAGCGCGAGAGTAAAAAAAGTATGGGACGATAATATCATCGGATTTTTAGTTGCAAATTCTGCAGGGTTTGATAATCCGGACTTAAATTCAGGATTTACGGTTGCTGGAAGATATGACGGGAATGGGTTTTATGTTCGCAAAGATAATTATCTTGAAAAGTTACCGATGTTCTGTGCAAGCAGGTATATTACATATAACAGAGAATGGACGGAACGCGCAAGAATTATGAAATCGGCAGATGGGGCAGATAAATTCTTTGCCGACGTAAAAAGCGGGAAATTGAGTCAGTTCTTATTAAAGTGTCTTGTTTTTACTTGTTTTGAAATGCAAAACCATATGAGAAGTTTTCACGGTACGGATAATCGGTTTTACCGGAATGAATTGTGCCTTGACACAACAAACGGAGAAACTTTGGCAAGCCATGATTTAAAAAAACTTAATGTCACGTTAAAAGAAAAAGAACTGTTCAGCATATGGGAAACAGTGTTTAAGTGGGCAAAGAAAACTAATAACTACAATAAAGAATTGACTTATGGTGTATATCAGATTTTTGCAGAACTCAACACTTTTACCGCAGATGAAGAATCAGGAGAAAACAAACCGGATTATCCTGAGCTTAATGGGGCTTTAAAGTCTTTAAAACAAAAAGTGAAAGAGTATTATAACAGCGAAATTGTCCCTACGTTGTTTGAATATGAATTTTTGAAGTAAAATGATGAGCGGTATGAAACATGCGTTCCATACCGCTCATTTTGTTAAGAACGTCTTTACTTTTTGTTGTAAATGTGTTATTATATCTCGTGTGTTATTGTTTTACTATATGTCGGTTATAGTAATTTAAAAGATATATTTGATTGCATTTATATCAGTATTAGAAAGGATGTTTTATGGATATCAGAAAAGAAATTGAAAGCTATCTTAACTGCAAAGAAGCAACGGGAGCACTTTTACTTACGGGAGAGTGGGGGTGCGGTAAATCCTATTTGATTAAAGAAATTGCAAAAGAGTTTAGTGAAAAAAAAATTGCCGTTGCAGTAATATCTTTGTTTGGAATTACAGAGGTTAAAACCTTAAACCAAAGAGTCCAATCCGCATATTTCGCGCTCCAAATGCCACATGCGAAAAAAATTAAAAAAGCTGCGAAACCAATGAAAGAAGGTACAAAGAAATTAATTGATACGACTGCGTGCACGATAAGTAATCCTGTCGTCTCGGCGGTTGTCAGTGGGGTTACATCAGTATTAGAATCAATAGATTTTTCTGACTTATTAAAAGTGAGTAATACTGTGAAAAATGATATGAGATTTGCTCTTGCATTTGATGATTTTGAACGGTGTAAAATTGATGCACAAGATTTGTTGGGCGCAATAAACGATTATGTTGAAAACAAAAATATAAAAACGATTATGGTGGCTGACGAGAATAAAATCAACACAGAAAAATGCTATAATGATTATAAGGAAAAAGTTATTTCAAGAACCATAAAAATTGAACTTGATAAAAATGCTGTTGTCGATACTGTTGTTGACGGATATAATGAAACAGAGTTGGGCTATAAGGATTTTTTGCGTCAGAACATTGTTCTTGTAAGACAATTGTTCGGAGAGAGCAGTTCTCAGAATATTCGTATTTTAAAATATATTTTAGCAGATTTTGAAAGGGTTTTCGGCTATTGGCAAGGGACGTCTGTTTCGACAGAGAATATGAAATGGGTTTTATATACTTTTGGCGCCGAGAGGTTTGAAGCGAGTTCTAAAGAGGATAAACAAGTTGATATTTCTGATGAAGAGGTGTTGGCACCTATTTTTAATTCAAATAAAAGATTTCTTAATAAGGGAGAAGCGTACAGTTCATTTGATTCACTAAGTGAATGGATTAATACTGGATATTGGAACGAAGATGCTTTTATTTCTGAATTGACACGAAAATACGGGGATTCAGAGATACAGCCATGGGAACTGTTTTTGTGGAAGAACTTTTGGGATTTAGATAAACAAGATATAGATAAGGGTTTTTCGGAAGTCGTAGAAAAGGCATATTCAGGAGACTTGTCTTGTGA
>CABUQL010000105.1 GCA_902493665.1 uncultured Eubacteriales bacterium | reverse complement strand
TCGGTATAAATTTCCACGTGTTTCATTTCTTTTTGTTCCATATATTTTTACTGATGATGAGCTTGAAAAATTTTTCCATTAGAATTTTTTCTCCCCTTCATTGGATTTTAAATACATTATTTATTTTACAGTAAAATAAATAAATATTCAATAGTTTTTTTAAAAATAATGTAATTTTATGAAATATTATCCCTAAATACGTCAAAAAATGAATTTATATACGCTTTTTTTCAGCAAAATGCCTTATGATTACAAAAATCAAGGCGCTTGCGCATCCGCAGATTATGTCAAGCATTGTGTCAATCAAAGAATTTTGCTGAGATGTGAGCGAAAACAAAAAGTCCGTTGTAAATTCGTAAATCTCCCAAATCCCGGCGCATGCCGCCGCAAAAATAAACGCAAAAAAGTTTTCAAGATTTTCAATCTTCGCACCGCCCATTTTTCTGTATATGTCAATTCCCAACTTTACTAAAATGAGTCCCGACAGGAAGTGAAGTATTTTATCCCAAAATACAATTATCTCATACATTGAGAAAATTTTTCCAACGTACATTGACAAAAACACAAAAAGCATAACAAGACGGTAAACGCTTTCGGAAAACAGATTGAATCTTCTGTTTCCGAAATATACTGCAATTACTGTACTTCCTATAAGAAGCGACTGCATAATAAAAAACGGGTTTTTCATAACTGCGCCTATAACCGCCGTTATAACAACAAGTATTTCAAATATGATAAAAATGCGTTTGTTATTCATTAAAAAAATCCTTTTCGGTTATTTTTGCAAAATTCATCTGTTTTGGCACCGCAGGGTTGACCCAATATGCCTTTAATTTGTTGAATTCCTATTTTTCAGAGCGCATCATTTTTTGCAGATTTCGTCAATAAGCTTTAACTCTTCTTCGCTGAACGAAATATTTTGCGCAGACTTTATACTGTCGAGTATCTGTGCAGCTTTTGACGCACCGACGAGCACACTTGTAATTTCTTTGTCCTTCAAAACCCACTTAAGCGCAGTTTGTGCAAGAGTTTCGCCTCTTTGCTTTGCAATTTCGTTAAGGGATTTTATCTGATTAAGCTTTTCTGGCGTAATACTTGTTTCCTTTAAAAATCTTCCGTCCGTTTTAACTCTGCTGTCCGACGGGATTCCGTTTAAATATCTGTCGGTAAGAAGTCCCTGCGAAAGCGGACTGAAACAAATAATTCCCTTGCCTTCCTCATACGAAGCCTTTTTTAACCCGTTGTTTTCTATGGTTCTGTTAAACATATTGTAAGAATTCTGATTTATAATAAAAGGACATTTAAGCTCTTTTAAAATAGCCGAGGCTTTTTTCATCGTTTCGCCGTCATAATTTGAAAGACCGACATAAATCGCCTTTCCGCTTTTAACAATCTGCGAAAGCGCGCCCATTGTTTCTTCAATCGGCGTGTCGGGATCGGGTCTGTGATGATAAAAAATATCAACATATTCAAGTCCCATTCTTTTAAGACTTTGGTCAAGACTTGCAATTAAATATTTTCGGCTTCCGAAATTTCCGTAAGGCCCGTCCCACATTTCATAACCGGCTTTTGTGCTGACGATAATTTCGTCACGGTACGCCATAAGACCGTCTTTTAAAATCTTTCCGAAATTCTTTTCGGCACTTCCCGGCTCGGGACCGTAGTTGTTGGCAAGGTCAAAATGCGTAATGCCGTTATCAAAAGCGGCAAAACACATATTTTTCATATTTTCATAGCACGATGTGTCACCGAAATTGTGCCATAAACCAAGCGAAACAGCAGGCAGTTTAAGCCCGCTGTTTCCGCATTTTTTATATTCCATTTTTTCATATCTTTTATTATCCGCATTATACATAAATCATTCCTCCGTTTTATGAATTTATCATATATAAATATTATAGCCACAAGGAAAAATTTAAAACATTTTTAAACGCTTTTTAATGCGTCAAGATACTTTGTTAAATCACACTTTGAAGTTTACAGATGTGTCGCCTGTTTCGTTGTGTCCGAATTCGTAGTCTTTTCCGGGGAGAACCGCATTTAAGAGTATTCCCACAATTGCACCTACTGCAAGACCCGAAAGGCTGATTGAAACGTTTCCGAGGTTAAACACAATTGCTTCTGCTTCTGTTCCGAATTTAATTCCGATTGAAAGAACAAGGATAAGAGCTGCAATTATAACGTTTCTGCTCTTTGAAAAATCAACCTGATTTTCAACAACGTTTCTTACACCGACTGCAGAAATCATACCGTAAAGTACAAGCGAAACACCGCCGATTGTTGCCGTAGGCATTGAGCTTATGAGTGCGGCAAATTTCGGAGAGAATGAGAATAAGATTGCAAAATATGCGGCAATTCTTATTACTCTGGGATCATATACTCTTGAAAGTGCCAAAACGCCTGTGTTTTCACCGTAAGTTGTGTTTGCCGGAGCACCGAAGAGCGATGCCAAAGTTGTTGCAAGTCCGTCACCCAAAAGTGTTCTGTGAAGACCCGGATTTGCTATGAAATTCTTTCCTACGGTTGAGCTGATTGCCGAAATGTCGCCGATGTGTTCAACTATTGTTGCAAGAGCGATAGGCATTATAGTGATTATTGAAGTTATAATAAGCGAAACATCGGGTTTTTCAAATACTGAAAAAACAGTTTCGCTGTATTTGAAAGGAAGTCCTATCCATGCTGCTTCTTTAACAGCCGTAAAATCAACATCGCCTGTAAGTGCTGCAACAACATAAGAAATAACAACACCGCAGAGAATCGGAATAATTTTAATCATTCCTTTTCCCCATATATTACAAACAATAACTATTGCAATTGCAAGACATGCTATCCACCAGTTGGCGGCACAGTTTGAAATTGCAGATGATGAAAGCGTAAGTCCGATTGCGATTATAATCGGGCCTGTAACTATAGGCGGAAAATAACGCATTACTTTTTTAGGACCGAAAACTTTAAAAAGAACAGACATCACAACATACAAAAGACCTGCACATGCAACACCGATACAAGCATAGGGAAGCAGTTCAGGTTCTTTGTTGGGGGCAATTGCCCAATATCCTGCCAAAAATGCAAATGATGAACCCAAAAAAGCGGGAACAATACCTTTTGACAAAAGATGGAAAAGCAGCGTTCCGATACCTGCAAATAAAAGGGTTGACGATACGCTGAGTCCCGTCAGAGCAGGCACAAGCACTGTTGCTCCGAACATTGCAAACATATGCTGCAAGCCAAGCACAAGCATTTTTCCGCCGCCGAGCTGTCTTGCGTCATAAATCGCTTCAGTTTTCTTTGACATAATAAATCTCCATTCCGCCGCTGTGCATCGGCACAAATAGTAATTAAAGCGAATCTCCTTTAGCACAGCATAGGAATAAAGGAGATTTTTGCGCATCGCCGTTTCGCTGCAAAGCGAAAAGTTCGGCGGCGCAGTTTATAATCCGCCGGAGGCTAACGCGATAGTTTCTTTCACGTTATATCTCCATTCCGCCCTCGTCGTTTACTGACTTTTTCGAAAAAATACTCTTGCCTGATTAGGCAGATGAAAGAGCCTAAGACAAGAGCCGTATTTTTCTTAATTTGAAGGCATATTTAATTTTACCAAAAATTATTATATCAATTTTTTTGCCGTTTGTAAACAATTATTTTCAAATTATAGCACTTTTTTTACAAAAATACGATTTTTCGACTTTTTTGAGTACAACTTTTAAAATCACACAGTAAAGCGCAAAAATTATAAGCCATGAAATCGGATACGAAATAAAAATCGCATCGAGAGTATGATATTTTTTTACAACCGTTAAAAGCCATACTATTCTGAATCCGCATATTCCCGTAACGGAAATAATCATTGTGAGAATCGAATATCCGATACCTCTTATTGTGCATGCCGCAACGTCCATTATTCCGCAAAGGAAATACACAAGGCAAACGTATTTCATACGTGTAAGGCCCGGCGCAACAATCGATGGATCGGGTGAAAATATTTTCAAAAGATACTTTCCGAAAATATATGACGGTACACCGAGAAAAACTCCCACGGCAGTTACAAGCAAAAGACAGCACCAAAAACCTTTTTTAATTCTGTCAAAATTGCCCGCGCCGCAGTTTTGGCTTGTAAACGTCATAGCCGACTGCGCAACGGCAAACATCGCATTGTATATTACCGCTTCAATATTCTGTGCCGCAGTGTTTCCGGCAACAACAACCGAGCCGAAACTGTTTATTGCAGATTGAATCATAACGTTTGAAATTGAAAAAACCGCACCCTGTATTCCGCACGGAACACCGTTTTTCAAAATATCCGAAAGCTCGCTTTTATGTAATTTGATTTTCTCTATGTCAAGGTGGCATGCGCCCTTTGTTCTGATAAGGCACATTATAACAAGTATTGAAGAAATCATTTCGGCTATAACCGTTGCAAGTGCAACTCCGAAAACACCCATTTTAAATACTATTACAAAAACAAGATTAAGTACAATGTTTATAATTCCCGAAACCGTAAGATAATAAAGCGGTCTTTTTGTGTCGCCGATAGCTCTTAAAATAGAACTTCCGAAGTTATAAAGCATAAAAAACGGCATACCGGCAAAAAAAGTAACCATATAAATATTTGACATATCAATAATATCAGAAGGAGTATCGGTAAGATTGAGCATCCACTTTGAACAGAACACTCCGTAAACTCCTACGGCAATTCCGGAAATCACAGACGCTGCTATTGCGGTATGAAGCGTTTTTGAAATTCTGTCATTGTCGCCTGCGCCGTAATGCTTTGCCGCAACTACGCACACACCCTGCGAAATACCCACAAAAAGGTTGATTGTAAGGTTTACAAGGCTCGATGTTGCGCCCACTGCCGCAAGAGATTCTTTTCCGGCAAACTGTCCGACAACAACAATATCCATCATATTGTAAAAAATCTGCAAAATACTCGAAAGTATGAGCGGAATGGAAAATGCCACTATTTTTTTAAAAATAGATCCGCTGCGCAAGTCCAATTCATAATTTTTCATATTGCACCTCTGATAAAACTTAAAATGTTATATCACCAATTATAACATCTATTTTTTGTTTGTCAACAAATACGTTGACTTTTAATATAAATATAAGTATAATATTATGTAAGAAAATCTGAATTTTATTTTTATAATAAACGGAGGAATTTATGAAAAAATTTTTATGCGCATTTGTTGCCGCAATTTGCACTTTCGGGAGCGCTTTTGCCGCACCCGGCGACATTTTGGGAAATGTGTTAAAAACGGATATTGCTTCATACATTAACAATTATCCAATTAAATCATATAATATTAACGGTTCAACCGCCGTTCTTGTCGAAGACCTTAAACATTACGGATTTGACGCAGTGTGGGACGGCAATACAAGAAGCGTTCATATTACAAGAAACAAAGCCTGGGAAATTACCCCCGATTACGTTTTTTACAGATAT
>CABUQL010000104.1 GCA_902493665.1 uncultured Eubacteriales bacterium | reverse complement strand
ATTACAACAATTATTAAAATCAATCAATAATCCTTGCAGTTTCTTAATGGTGTCAAAATATTTTTAACGTATTTTTAGCATAAAATTCACTTTATTTATCTGCCGTTATCCGTCGGCGGAATAAAAATTAATATGTATCAAAACAATATCTGCAAAAGAAGTATAAGACAAAGCCCCGGAATACCGAAAATTCCTATTGTAACCGATGTAATCGGGTTTGCGCCTATAAAAATACCGGTGTACGGGAAAAATTTATTTATAACAAGAAGCAAAATAAACGCAAAAATGCTGTTTATGAGTATTTTCAAAATGAATTTAAACGGTTTTAAAAATATTTTTGCGCATATAACAGAAACCAGAAGTCCCAATATGCACCCGACGATTGTTGAAAACTCCAAATCCGCACTTCCTCCCGTAATTTATGATAAGGCACCGGAAAACCTCATTGCTTTTGGACATCTTATCTTTACATATATATTAAAAAAATTTGGCAATATTACTTCTATATTTTTAAAAAATGTGCTACAATAGTAATTGAAATAAAATATCGGTATTTAATAAGGCAAGAATGTAAATTTAACAAACTAGAGGAGTACAGTGCTTAAGTCTTTAGTGCCAAGCAAAACAGGAGGGATTATTATGGCATTATTTGATGAAAACATTCAATTTCATTTAAAAATTAAAAAGGGCGACATAGGAAGATACGTCATACTTCCCGGCGATCCGAAAAGAGCCGGAGAAATTGCAAAATATCTTGACAATGCCGAAAAAATTTCTCAAAACAGAGAGTATACCGTATACACAGGCTTTTTAAACGGCGAAAAGGTAAGCGTATGCTCAACCGGCATAGGCGGACCGTCTGCGGCGATTGCTGCCGAAGAGCTTATAAAATGCGGTGCGGACGCTCTTTTAAGAGTCGGAACAAGCGGAGGAATAAACACGAAGGTAAGAGGCGGTGATCTTGTTATAGCAACATCTGCGGTAAGAGCTGAGGGAACAAGCAAAGAATATCTTCCCGAAGGGTATCCCGCAGCGGCAAGCTATGAGGTTGTGCACGCACTTCACAAAAGCGCATCTGTTCTTTTAAGAAACCTTGATTCTTCATATCATATAGGCGTTGTTCAGAGCAAAGACTCATTTTACGGAGAAACAAATCCCGAAACAATGCCTGTCGAAGATATGCTCACGCAAAAGTGGAGTGCATACGTAAGATGCGGATGTCTTGCATCGGAAATGGAATGTGCGTCAATCTTTTCCGTTGCAACCGTAAGAAATGTAAGAGCAGGCGCCGTGCTTACGGCTATATGGAATGTTGAAAGAACAAATAACGGTCTTGACGACAGTGTGTGCTTAAGCAGCGAAAACGCAATAAAATGTGCAATAGGAGCAATAAAAATTCTTATAGAAAGAGACAGACAAAAGCTCGAGGGCGCAAAAATAAGCGGAGCGTCAATTGAAGGCGCAAAGATAGAAAGTGCAAAAATAGAAGGCGGAAAATAAATTTCAAAATAAAAAAACAACTCCCTTGACATCGGAACGCTCCATAGTTCCTCCGGGAGTTGTTTTTTTGTTTTTATGTGTATTATTTTATATTAAAACGACCTTTCAATTACATCCATCTCGAGAATAATATCTTTAAGCATTTTTGTGCCGAATTTATATTCTAAAGCGTCTTGCACGCTGCCGTATGTTCTCTCGCTTTCCTCATTATAAAACTCAGTTATGCTTATTCCGAACTCTGTGTGAGTTATTGAATACATTTTTCCGCCGTATAAAAATTCTACTTCGTAGCCTCTTTTAAGGCAGTCGATTAATTCATTAATATCGTCAAAATTTTTTTCTTTCATTTTTTAGTCCTTTTAAATTTTAATAATTTCATTAAACACACATTCAAACTTTTCATCTGCTTTAATGTCTTTGTGATAATGACCGAAAAACCATTTTTTAAAAACAAGCCTGTTTTTTATATCCTCAAAAAAATCTGTCAGCTCGTTGTCTTCATATGTCGGAGCAACGGCATTTTGAACAGATGCCGGCGCGCAATGTGTTATAACATAATCCACTTCAAAATTATTCTTTTTAAGATTGTTTTCGGCATTATTATATTCCTGTTCATTCGGCATTTCGGCACGCCACCAGTTTTTTCCTTCCGTTCTTTGCTCTTTATCATGTGAAGCTGCTCCGCCAAAGACAAAGATTTTTTTGCCGTCAATCACGTAAACCTCTCCGCGCATTAAATGATAAATACCTTCATCAATTTTATGAACACTCCCTTTGCAAAATTCTTCTGTCGAAAGGGAGTAAAGCATATCAAAATTTTAATGATTGCCGTCAATAAAAAGTGTTGTAAAGTTTTTGTTTTTAAGCCACTTTATCCAGTATTTTTCCTCATTGCTTCCATCAAAAACACCGCCGAAATCGCCGCAAATAATTACATAATCGTTTTTAGTCATTTCTTTTTGCGGCAAAAACCTGTTTGCAGAAAGTTTTTGAATATCAATCGGAATATGCGTATCCCCCGTAATATATATCATTTTCAGAAACTCCTTTTTGACATCAAAGATTTGGCACCAGCGCCTTAAATTCTCTGTCTGCAAACATATTAAATTTATCGGCAAGACGCTGTAAATTTTCTTGCAAAGAGTGTTTTGAAACATCATATTTATCATCCCGAACCGGCATATATGATATAAAACATTCCATATCCAACGGATAATCAAAATCTGCATAAATCTTTTCCGCTTCATCCAATAAACCTTGATTATCGATTGCAGTTTCCTTAATTTCAAGTAAAAGAATCAGCCTGAGCATTCTTAGAGCGCTTGACTTTTTCTTTTCTAAATCTTTTTTGTCGGAAAACATTCTTTCAATTAAAGGCAAAACACTTTCCTTATCCGCTTTGCCGATAATCAATAATTCGATTATTTCCAGCGTATCGCCGTCAGGGTTGTTTTCAATTATCTTGTTTGCATATATAACGGCATTTTCAGGTTCTATCAGCTACTTTCGTATACCCCAATAAATGCAATCCCAGCTTATTAAATCAAAATATTTATCAAAATTTACAGTATACATTATTAATCACTTCTTTGGTTAAGTTCCTTGCGTAATAAGTTTTCTGCTTCTTTGTAACCTATTTTTATTGTCATGTCAAGCGGAGAAAGACCCACTTTGTTTTTTCTGTCAACAATGGGGTGATATTTTAATATCATTTTTAAAAGATCATAATCCTTTCCTTTAGATTCCATTATTGCTGTCCAGATAGGCGAATTTCCATACTTATTCGTTATTTCGATATCTGCACCGTGTTTTAAAAGAGCTTTAAATACAACTTTGTTTTTTCTCCATGCCGCATAATGCAGCGCCGTATTGCCATCACTGTCGGTCATATTTAAATCGATGCCTTTTTTAATTAAATACAAGGCCGTATCGGTTTTATCTCCATAAATTGCCCTTAGCAAAAAACTGTCTCCGGATTCATCTCTTTCATTTATTTTCTTAATATCAAATCTCGCTTTAAATTCTTTAAGGCTTCCCATTTCCGCATATGTATGCGCGGTTGCATTTGGTCCCGGCATTTTAATCACTCCTTTTCATTCATACTTGATGACAAGCGATTCTATATACCTATATTTGCTTTAAATTCTTTCTTTCCCACAACACCTTACCAAATCTGTTACATACCCTTTCAGGAACACATTTTAGAGATATTTCAATACAATCATTGTATATCTCCACACTATTATCAGTACCCTGCTGTAATACTTTTACATCACTGACTGCCGCCGCATATTCGCCGATATAATCTTCGTCATCGGGTTCGGTATCTGTTTCACAAATTCCGGTAAATGATGTGCACCGCACTCTCAAGCCATTTTTCCATTCAATTATCAGAGCATTTTTTCTTAAAAAATAATGATCAATTGAATAAAGCAATTGTAAATATTCTTCATTCATTAATATTCCCTCCAAAAAACAAGTTTTGTCCATTTCGGTCTTGCAGGCACGATATGTGCATTCCCTTTAGTATCATAGCAAATAGTTGCCACTGTTGTATAGTAATATTTTCCTGTTTCTTGTGAATAAAACTTTCCAATAATCCTTCCATAATCAACAGATTCTTTTGTTGGTGTAATCATTCTTCCTTTTCCTGCACCTTTTTTTAAAAGTTTATCAGCGTCAAAAGTTAAAATGCTGGGATTCTCTCCGCGCGACCTTCGTAGATTATAATTATTTGTACCAACTATATGCTTGTCCTGTCGACCTTTATGAATTTTATAATTTATTGCATTTTTTTCAATGCTCTTTATCTTTTGAGTTTTCTGCCCGCTTGTAAGATACCCGTTTTTTTCGAGCATATCAAGCGAACTTTTGTTATTAAATACTGGCGAAGTATTTTTGCCGTTTATTATTCCTTCGGCAATTATTCCGCCATATTCAGCCAAAAGATAAGATATTGCTTCATTTCTTGAAATTTTATCTTGAGCGTCAATATCGCTTAAGAAAAGCTTTGATTTTGCAATTCTGTAAGAAAGCTCTAAAAGTGCGGCTTCTTCATCTTCAAATCCTGCTTTTTTAAGCTTACTTATTTTTTCAGAATAGTTGTCATTTTCAGAATTTTTTAATATACAAAGTGCCAATAAACTCTTATTGTAATCAGAGTGCACATATTCGGTATTGGCAAAAAATATTAAATCTTCTTCGTCTAAGTTGTTTAAAATTTCTTTTGTTTCTTCTTCGTATTCAAGTTTTTTTAAGTAGTTTTTTGCACTTTCAAAATCAACAATAAATGCAGTCTTGCCATCGCTGTTGATTATTTCGATTTTACATCTGCAATTAGGATGGATAAACGGGAAAAATATATTTTTTTCAAAATCCGTTATTTTTTGGCTCGTTTGTGACTGAGCACTGCAAACATCGCAGCAATTATAACTGTTTATCAGCCTATATGTGTCATACCCAAGCTCCTCATAGTTCCATAATAACACGCAAAACCCAATTTGTCCATAAAGCGCCGTTATTTTTTTATCATTTGTTTCTACCAAACCTTTTAAATAGTCCGAAAGTTTATCAAACCTTAAATAGCTTTCATCCTCGTTAATAAGCAAACTCGAAATTTTATCAAGAATTTGATTTTTAACGTTTTGTTTTAAAATAGAAATGCTGTTGTTTAATTTTATTAAATGATTTCTCTTTTTTTCTTCAAAACCGTTAAATACCGAATCGTCAATATTTGTATTATAATAATTATCAACGTATTCACTTATGCGTTTTCTTACTAATTCGTACGGCGAATCTGACTTAATTTTATTTTTCTCTAAAATCTCTTTTTCTTTTCTGGTAAGCCGTCTTTTAAGAAATTTATTTTCTTTAAAAAACATCATATCCGAAAATAAATAAATATCGAGTATGCGTTTTATAAGCTCGCTGCTTTTTTCTTCCATTATAACTCTCCTT
>CABUQL010000103.1 GCA_902493665.1 uncultured Eubacteriales bacterium | reverse complement strand
TTTTTGGTCTTAAGTCTTTTCTTGTTATAAATTTGTTTCTTAAAATGCTCGTAAATCCACAAAGGATTTATTCCGCTTTTCCTTGCCTTATGAAAAACTTGCCTGTTTAAACTCATTGACCCTGATTTAGTAAAATTTTTGTTTTTTGATGCGCAGTGTCGAAGAAAGGCTTTGTACCTTTTGAGGCTGACAATGCGAAAAAACGGAGATTTAACAAATTAGAGGCATGTTGTGCTTAAGTCTCTTGTGCAAACCTTTTTTTGCTGCTTTTAAAAGCCTTTCCATTTAATTTTCAGACTTTTTATATTATTGTAAAGGTGATACTATATAAGTTTTCGTCCTTCAAGATAAAATCTCTTGTCGCAGGCTTCGCCCATTGAAAATGTCTTTCTCGGAAGGGAACCGTCTAAAATAACGGTTTTAAAAAGCTGGCTTTTTTTCATCGGTTTAAGAATAATTCCCATATTTCCTTTTTCTTTTGCAAGATTTTTTGTAACATCGCTTCCGTGAATGTAATCAATGCTTCCGCCGTTTTCTTCCAAAAATTTGTCAATAAAGTTTTGCAGGCAGCCGACGGTTAGGTTGCAGTCGGGATTTTTTACGGTATAAGTTTTGTCCGCATCTTCGGTTATTATTTCAAAACTGTCGTCGCCCTCTTCTTCTTTAAGGTCATACTTTTTCTTTAACTCACACATAAATTTTTCGGCGTCAACATTAAAAAGCACTCTGTGAATTGCCTCAAATTCCAAAGAATCGTCGTGAAGATTTACAAGCTCAACAAGTGCATATCTTATTTTTTCGGCTTCCTTTTCGCCGACCGTCTTTTTTGCATTTTCATAGCAGGTTTTTGCGGTTGCAAGTGAGTGGTTTCCGTCGCCGACCGCAAAAGAGAGAACTCCTTTGTTTTTAACACCGTACTTTTCTTCAAACGCGTTTTTGTCTTCAAGTGCCGAAAGCTTTTCAAGAACGATGCTGCATTCTTTTTCCGACAGTTTATAGCCTTTAATGCTTCCCGAATCCATCATAAGCGGAAAATCGTACAGTTTTTCAAAACTATTTTTTTTATCGGAAAGACTTTCGATTATTCTCTTCTTTTCATCATCTATTAAAAGCATAATGTGTGGAAGCTCAAGCGATGCGTTTTCTCTGATTTTAACACGGGGCGGTATTCTCTCTATAACCGTTTTTTCCGTTGCGCGTATGCTCGACTCGGACTTTGGCGAAAAGTCGTATTTTTCAAGGTCAATTGCTCCCACAATGCCTTTTCTTACCTTTTTGTTTTTTAAAGTTCTCTCAACATAAATAAGGCATTTTTCGGTTTCGTAAAGAACGCCGCTTTCAAGATATTTTTTCATATTTTCGTTGATATCCGAAATTCTTTTTTCGCCGTTTTCTTCATTTAAAAATATTTCCGGGAAAATAATGTTTAGAGTTGAAGGATTATTTCCCACGGTTTTTTTAACACTTTCCCAGTATTTCGGCTCCGATGTGTACTGGTCGCACGCAACAACGCTCCATTTTGTCATATCGGTATTTTTGGGAAGAAGCATTTTGGCTTTATCAAAAACGTACATATAAATCTCCGTTCCGCCGCATTTTTGTCGGCATAAATATTAATAAAATATCTTCTTACGGTAAAAAGTATTAATTAAAGAAGATAGTCTTATGAAAGTATTTTAATATTTTTTTAGTAATTTTTCAAGTTTTTTTGCAAAACAGTATTTAAATATTTTCAAAAAATGGTATAATTAAGATAATCAATGCATGGAAGGAATAATAAAAAATGACACGCAAGGAAAAAATACTGGCGTTTTTTAAAGATAAATCATATACACCGCTTTTGTTTAAAGAGCTTATGAGTGTTTTGTGCGTTCCGAAAGAAGACGAAAACGAATTTTCGCACATTTTAAAAGAACTTGAAAACGAAGGATACATCACAAAAACAAAACGCAAAAGATATGCGTTAAATGAAAATCCGTCTGTTTTAACGGGAGAGTTCCGCGGTTCTCAAAAAGGATTCGGATTTGTAACGGGCGAAAACTTTGATGTTTTTGTCGGAGAAAACGACACCTTCGGCGCACTTGACGGCGATACGGTCACGGTAAAAATCACAAAAGGCGAGAGACATGATAAAAAGTGCGAGGGCAGGGTTATAAAAATTGTGACACGCGCCTGCGATGAATTTGTGGGACGCTTTGAAAAAAGCAGAAATTTCGGATTTGTCATTGCCGATTCAAAAAGAATACAGAACGATATTTTTATATCAAAATCAAATTGGAACAAAGCAAAAGACGGCGACAAAGTGGTTGTAAAAATCACAAAATGGGGGAACGGCAAAAAGAAATGCGAAGGTAAAATTACTGAAATTTTGGGCAGACAAAACGCAAACGGCGTTGATGTTCTTTCCGTTATGCGTTCGTACAATCTTTTTGAAGAATTTGACGAAGACGTTTTAAAATCCTTAAATAATATAAGCGATTTTGTCAGCGAAAAAGAAATTAAGGGAAGGCTTGATTTAAGAGACGAAAGCATTATCACAATTGACGGCGACGATGCAAAAGACCTCGACGATGCGGTAAGCGTTAAAAAGACAAAAGACGGCTTTACGCTCGGCGTTCATATTGCAGATGTTTCGCATTATGTTACGGAAAACTGTGCACTTGACAGGGAGGCATTTAAAAGAGGAACGAGTGTTTATCTTGCCGACAGGGTAATACCCATGCTTCCCAAAAAACTGTCAAACGGAATATGCAGCTTAAATGAGAAGGTTGACAGACTTACATTATCTGTTATAATGGATATAGATGAAAACGGCAATGTGAAAAATCATAAAATAGCGCCGTCCGTTATAAATTCAAAACACCGTATGACATATAATAATGTTTATAAAATAATTGACGGTGACAAAAAACTTAAAAAAGAATATGACGATATTTATGAAATGCTTAAAAATATGGAAAGTCTTGCGCATATTCTTCATGACAAGCGTATGAAAAAAGGCGGCATAGATTTTAATATGCCCGAAATAAAAGTTAAATTTGATGAAAACGGAAAAGTTTCGGACATTTATAAATACGAAACAAATTTTGCAAATCAGATAATCGAAGAGTTTATGCTCATATGCAATCAGACGGTTGCACAGCATATGTTCTGGCAGAATATTCCGTTTATATACAGAACCCACGATGTGCCATCTGAGGAGAAAACGAGAGCGTTTAACGAATATATCGCATCAATGGGATTTTCAATAAAGCACCTTGCAAAACCGCATCCGAATCAGTACGCAAAACTTCTGTCGGAGGTTAAGGGCACACAGTACGAAAAGCCGATAGCGACATCTATGCTCCGCTCGCTTATGAAAGCCGAGTACACTCCCGAAAACAAAGGGCATTTCGGACTTGCGTTTGAATATTACTGCCATTTTACATCTCCCATAAGAAGATATCCCGACCTTGCAATCCACAGAATTATAAAGGAATATCTTTCGGGAAAAATGACGCAGGAAAGAGTGAATTATCTTTCGTCATTTACAAAAGACGCAGCGCTGCGATCCAGCAAAACCGAGGTTAATGCCCAAAACGCCGAGCGCGACGTTCTCGATATGAAAATATGCGAATATATGGAGGACAAAGTGGGAGAGCATTTTGATGCAACAGTTTCTTCGGTTACATCGTTCGGTATGTTTGCGGAGCTTGAAAACGGCGCCGAGGGGCTTGTAAGGCTTGCCGATATGAACGACGATTATTATATATTTGACGAAAAGCATTTGTGCCTTATCGGTGAGAAAACAAAAAACGTGTATAAAATGGGAGATAAAATCCGCATTGTTGTAAAAAGAGTCAGCAAGGAGCTTAAAGAAATAGATTTTGAACCGGAGGAATAATTTTGAACTCAGTAAAGCTTATATCACAAAACAAAAAAGCATATCACGATTATTTTTTGGAAGAAACAATCGAGTGTGGAATAGAGCTTGTCGGAACGGAGGTTAAATCGCTCCGTGACGGAAAAGTTAATATTAAAGACAGCTATGCGTCAATCGACAACGGCGAGGTTTACGTTAAAAATATGCATATAAGTCCTTACGAAAAAGGAAATATTTTTAACAAAGACCCGCTGAGGGAAAGACGGCTTTTGCTTCACAAAAATGAAATTTTGCGTCTTTTCGGAAAAATTAAAGAAAAAGGATATTCGCTTATTCCCGTAAAAATTTACTTTAAAAATTCAAAAGTAAAGGTTGAGCTTGCATTGGCAAAGGGCAAGAAAAACTACGACAAGCGAAACGACATTGCAAAAAAAGACGCAAAAAGAGAAATTGACAGACGTCTTAGAGAAAACCAAAAATAAAAAATCAGGCTGAGCGCCGATAAAAAAGCGAGGTTTATAATGAAAAAGAGATTTTGCATTTGTGTGTTGGTATTTTCGTTAATTCTTGGTGTGTGCGAAGGTGCATTTTTGCATATGCCGAAAGTTTTTGCGGACAGTGAAAAAATTAGAGTTATCATAAACGGCAATGAACAAAGCTTTGATACAGCCCCTGTTATGATAAACGACAGGGTTATGGTTCCGATGAGAGCGATATTTGAAAGCTTCGGCGCCGTTGTTTCGTGGGATAACGATGAGCAAAAAGCATCGGCTTACAATGATTTTGTAAGTGTTTCAATCAGTATCGGCAAAAAATATGCAACGGTAAACGGAAAAAGCATTGCGCTTGACTTAGGTGCGGTTTTGGTAAACGACAGAACAATGGTACCCGTAAGATTTGTTTCCGAAAGCTTCGGCGCATCGGTTTTGTGGAATAACGATACAAACAGTGTTGAAATTACATACGAAAAGCTTTTTTCGAAAAAAATTGATTTTGAAGACGGCGCACTGCCGCAAAACGATAAAGATTACGTGCTTGGCGGTGCGATGAAAGGAAACGTTTTAATTGAAAACGGAATAGGAAAAAGCGGAAAAGAAGAAAAATATCTTAAAGTATCGGGATTTGAAACAAAGAGCCACCGATTTAAATTTGCCGATATATTTCCTGAGAAATACGCGGGAAATAAATATTACGTGTCGTTCTGGGTTCGTACCGCAAAAAATCCGTCATATTTAACTGTCGGAGCATATGGCATGACAGGAATGGATTATGCAACGCGTCCGGTGTATTCTTCGTCTTATGAAATAGACGAAAACTGGACAAAAATTGTTTTTGCGTATGACAGTGTTTACAAAAGCACTACAATGCTCGGAATGTATCAGAATAATTTTGAAATATCGCCCGACCTTTACATAGACGATATCGAGGTTGTTTGCCTTAAAGATAACAGTATTACCGAAACGGTGCTGTATGAAAATGTTGAACCCGAGGCTTTGAGTGCGCTTGAAAAATGCGAAAGCGTAATTGATTATAAGTTTGATGACTGGACAGAGATTAAAGGCGGTCTTTTTGCAGGCGGAGCAAATTACAGCGAAAAGAGCCTTATTCTTTCCGATGAGCACGATATAAACGATAACGGAAAATCACTAAA
>CABUQL010000102.1 GCA_902493665.1 uncultured Eubacteriales bacterium | reverse complement strand
TCTTTAGCAACAAGTCCCAAAAGATTATTTTCAATATCAAGCGCTGTGCTTTTATACCGGTTATATCCAAGAAGGGGACTAACTTCGCCCTTTTCAACCATTTTTGCATATTTTTGAAGTATATCAAACTCTTTTTTATTATTATACTTCATATTATAATATTTTTCAAGTGTTTTTGGCGTGTCATCAGCGCCAATACTTTTTCGCCAAGTATCATAATATTTTTGTGCGTCCCAAACCGCTTTTGCACTGACGCTTTTTCCGTAGCCTTTGCCTGTTTTATTTGCAAAAACTTGTTCACGGAATTTATCGCGTTTAAGTCCTGTTTGGTTTGTAAAGTCTTTAAGTTTGTTTTCCTTTGTCTTAAGTTTTACGCTTAAGTTTGAAAACTCAATATTAAGTTCGCTTTTAAGCTCATCACTTTCGGCATTTTTTCTCGCCTCGTCAATGCACACAAGACTGTCTTTAATCTTTGAAATGCCACGTAAATTCTCTTACATCGCCGTAGTCTATGTGATTTTTGTGTATACAAATACTTTTATCAACAAGCTTTTTAAATTTTAATTTTTCAAGTTTTTAAGTGCTTGCTCATTTGTTGAAACAATGGGTTTTAGTGTTTCGCAGTTATCCATATTGACGCAGTCTGCGCAAGTATTTATTTTTTTGCCCGCAGCGCACTTTCTTATTTGGCAAATACTATCGCAAAACGGTGTTTTGGCGCCGGAAATTCTGCATCCCGTGCAGTTTATCATTTCGGGAGTAATATCTGCTCCGTTAAGCTCCGACCAAAGCTTTGCCGTTTTTTCTCTTAACTTGTTATCGTTGTTAACGGTTGCAATTCTGGCATCGCACTTTTCGCAATCCAATCCGCAGCAACCTATAAATTTATTCATATGTATCATTTCCTTTCGCTTGTACCAATTTACAAATTTCTTCTTCAAGAAGTTTAAAAACTTTCGCAACAAGATATCCGTCGGCTATGGCATGATTTAAACGAACCGTAACCGGCATCATAAAGCGTCCGTTTTCTTCTCGGTATTTACCCCAGTTTATAATCGGTGCAAAAAATAAATACCCGTCGGGAAGCTCGATATTTAAAGAATCATAGCTTATCCACGAAATGTATGACGCATCAAACCAATTCGGATGATTTGCCGTATCAAGTCCGTATTCCCGTGTTTGTTTTGCTTTTTCGATATCTTTTGCGCAGTTTTCATAAAATTTTTCATAATCCTCAAAATATTCTGTATAAACAGGCGTGCACGTTTCGTTGTCATCGTGGAATATGTACTGTGCAGGATTGATTTTATCATAACAGATAAGTGTGTCCGTCTGCCACAAATATCCCATTTTATAATCGTCACGCGAATTTAAGGCTTTCGCCAGAATATATAAAAAGTTGATATAAAACTTTGTGCCTGTCTTTTTTGAATACTCTTTAAGCTCTGTAACATCAATTCTTGAAGTAATTGACGTTGAACATTTGCAGTCCTCCGAAAAATGACGGAATACGTCTTTTCGGTAGTACTTTTCTTTATCTATAACTCTGTAATTCATTTTTGTTTCTCCGCTCATAATTCATTTTTTCTTCTTTTTTGTTTTCTTTTTAGGCATCGGAAGCTCTTCATACATTGCGTTAAAAAGCTTTGTCAAAAAACTTTTGTCGTCTGTCTGCTCTACCAAAAGCATATCTTTTGCTCCGTCGTACGGCGGTTCGTATATGATTTCATCAAGCATACCAAGTGCTGATTTAACGGGCCTCACCAAAAATCTGTTGTCGCAGACGTATGCGGCAATTTTGCCTCTGTAGTAGATGATATACTCTCCCATCATCTGTCTGAATGTTATTTCGTCAAGCTCCGACAGACCGTCTAAAATATATTCCAAATAATCTTTACTTGTCGCCATTCTTTTTTCTCCTTTGGCACTAGATACTTAATGAGTTTTATCTTCTAGCGCTTTATGTTTTCTTTCCAGTATTCGTTGTCAATTTCCCACATTTTACCGCTCAAATGCAGTTTTTTAAACATATTGTAAAGACATTTAACCTTCAGCGACGGTTTTAAATTTTCGGCGCATTTTTCAATTTTTCGGGCCGCCTTATCAAGCTTTTTCTCAAACGACGCTTTCATTTTTTCAGGCATATCGTTCCAAAAATACTGCCACACGGCAAAAGTTACAATGTGCGTTCTTGCAACACCCCAGTAGTCCATACTGTCTTTTATGTCTTTTGCTGCGGATTTAAGTCCTCCTCCGCCCGCAGTTGTGATAATTAATGCCTGTTTGTTTTGCATATCAAAATTCGGACGGTGAACAAGCCAGCGGCAACCGTAATGATCCAAAAACGATTTTATTTGCCCCGGCGCATGAAAACACCAAACGGGGCAGCAAAATATTATGAGATCCGATTTTTCAAAAGCCTCGTTTATCGGCTCTAAAAATTCATATCCGCCGCAAGAATTTTCTTTTCCGTGAAGGCACGCATAGCAGCCCGTGCATATATGAGGCATATCATCGGGCAGCGTAAATTCAAAAACCTCGCCGACATTTTTTAGTTTTGATATTAAATGTTTTGCGCCGTTATATGTACTGCTGTTTTTTCTCTTTGTTGCACGGATTATTGTTATATTCATATCTTGTCATACTCCTTTTTATCAGGCAAGAAAAAGTTCGTTAAAACAGCTTCATAACTTGCACTATATGATACAAAAACAATTGTTACCATATTTTAACTCTGTCTTCGGGTGCAACCCACATGCCGTCTTTTTCGGTTATTCCGAACGCTTTATAAAACTCATCGCAGTTTACAACAACACGGTTTACCCTGAGTTTTTCATCGGAATGAACGTCAACACCCGCAGTGTATTTTGCATATTCCCTTGTTTTAGTTGTTGCCCATGCGTTTGCCATGGAACGGTACAGTTTTACGTAATCGGTTTTTTTAAGTCTTGACGCAATTTCCGTTATGCATCCGACCGCACCCTGATCGGATACGTTTTCGCTCAGTGTCTGTCTGCCGTTCATTGTAACGCCCGGAATTCCTTCCTGTCCGTCATAGAAATGCACCATTTTTTCGCATCTTTTATTAAACTCGTCGTAATCTTCTTTCGTCCACCAATCGGACGCATTTCCGTTTTCGTCAAACTTTGCGCCGTTATTGTCAAATGCATGAGTGATTTCATGTGCTATAACATATCCTATTGCACCAAGGTTTTCTTCGTATGACGCATTAACATCATACATCGGTGCCTGAAGTATTGCCGCAGGGAAAGTGATATCGTTCGATGTTGCACTGTAGCAGGCATTGACCGTATAAGGATACATCAGCCATTTATCTTTATCGGGCGCCGTGCCTTGAAACTCGGCAAGGTGTTTTACAGATGCCTCGGCTATGGCAAGTATGTTATCAAAATAGCTTCCGCCTTCTTCTTTGGATTTTATATCAACATCGTCAAGATAAGTGTCAAAACTGTCGGGATATCCGATTTTTATTCCCATTGTATCAAGCTTTTTAATTGCTTTTTCTTTCGTTCCTTCGCTCATCCAGTCAAGATTTTTAATTCTTTCTTTGTAAACCGAAATAATATCGTTTACCATTTTAAGCACGTTTTGTTTTGCCTCTTCGCTGAAATATTTTTCGGCATAGATTTCACCGATATAATCGGGCATTATGTGTGAAACGCTCATTGTTGCCAGTTCTTCATCGGAATACGAACCCGAAACGCCTAAAAATTCCTGATTAAATTCGTTTGACGCATCTGTAAATTCAGTGTTCAACGCACCTGCATAATTAAGAATTACACTGAGTTTTGCATTGAGTTTTAAAGCCTCTATATTCTCATCCGTAAAAAGACGGGATACTGTTTTTGCAAGATTTTCGTCGGTAACAAGAATTTTGTCTTCCTTTTTAAGTCCTATGCTTTTTAAAACGTCATCCATATTAATGCTCGGGAAAAGCGACTGAATTTCATCAAAAGTATAGATGTTATAAATTTTGTCAATGTTATTTCCGTCTTCTGGATTAAGCTCGTTTTCCGCAAGTGTTTTTTCAAAGTTATAAAATTCTTCAAGCTGCGAATCACTTACTTCTTCGCCGGCAATCCTCATGGTGTTTTTTAAGTATTTTATGTAAAGCGCTTTTTTATTTTCTTCACCGCTTAAATAAAAATCTTTTGTAAGATACGGCTTCGTTACAGAAAAACACATAATATATTTTGTATTATCCTTAAAATCGGTTGTCATTGAAAATCCCGTAAAAGGCGCAACATAAAGCTCGCTTAGTGTTTTTATCTGAGCATCTGCAAGGTCTTTTACATTTTTTGCGGATTCAATTTGCGAAAGATACGGCTTTATGGGTGCAGCACCGGTTTTATTACGGCTTTCGGTGTCTAAGATATTTTTGTAAAAATCGGAAATCTTCTGCTCCTTGCTTCCCTTTGCACCACCTTTTTCAATCGCCTCATTAATAATTGCGCTTACCTTTTCGGAACTGTCGTCGCCAAGATTATAAAGACTTCCCGATATAACACGTCCTGGCTTTAATTCAAGTTTATTAAGCGTATCTTTATTTACCGCCGCATAAAAATCGTCTTTTTCATTTGTGCCGAAAAGCGCATATGCACGTTTTATAAAAATTTCCATTTGCTCTTTTGTCACATCATCGTATGGTGAAAATGTTCCCTCACCCGTTCCTGCGGCAATGCCTGCGTCAAGCACAGGTGTGATTTCAGGTTTTGCCCAATCGGGAATGTCATTAAAATCATCGCTTTTAAGCGCAACTCTTGCATTGTGCCCGGTAAGCTCAGGAAGTTTTCCGAAAGCACGGTTTAACATAACAAGCGCCTCGGCACGGTTTATGTTCCAGTCTTCGTGAAGCTCGCCGTCGCCGCCGTAGCCTTTTATAATATCGCTTCGTTTTACGTCGGGATTGTAATCGTCCGCCGCATTAAGCAGCATATCCGCAACTTCTCCCCTCGTTGCAAACATATCGGATGCAAACACAGTGTTTGTAAAAAATGTTAATGCAACAACAAATGATGCTGTAATTCTTTTAAATTTCATAATAATCTCCGTTCCGCCGACCTAATCGGCATAAGCATTATAAATTTTATTTCATTTGTCTGCCAAAGTGTTATACGTTCTGTAAAACAATTTTACATGCTCATCAAGGTTTTTAATACACTCTTCTTCGCGTTCCGGCTGGCGGTCGCAAATGCAGAGCAGATTAATAATCGGTGCAACGTACATCATTGCAAGAGTTTCGGGGTTTTCGTTTTTGATTTCGCCGTTTTTTATAAGCGCCTCAAAAATTTTTGCATGATACAAAACAATGCGGTCGTTATACCTGTCCGAATAAAGCTTTGAAAGTTCGGGTGTTCTGAATTGCTCCATTGTCATCATTTTACGGAAACGGCTGATTGTAACATCGTGCAGCGAATATTTAAAAATCTGATGGACTTTTTCTATAAGAAGGTTTTCGGAAACTCCCGAAAAAAGACTTACGTCCATTTTTGCATTATGCATATGTATGGCAATGCCGTTTGTGTATTCTTTATATTTTTCCGAAGTTTCGCAGACAATAGCATCAAAAATTGCCTGTTTGCTCGG
>CABUQL010000101.1 GCA_902493665.1 uncultured Eubacteriales bacterium | reverse complement strand
TGATGGCAAAATCGCTGTCAAGTCCCACCATCATATCAATATCTCCGCCAAAGCCTTTTGATGTGACTCTTGCGCAGTAGCCGACTTTTTCGCCGCCCTTTTCGCCTATAAAAATAACCGTACCGCCGTCGTTTTTATAATCTGCCTGTTTAAATGTTTCGGCAGATGAAAGAACGGATTTTTTGGCTTCGTCTTCTTTTTTCTGATTAATCGCCGCTATTTTGTCTTTTGTAAGACTGTTGCAAAGTGCAAGCGCAAAAACACAAATTGCGGAAATTAAAAAGAGAATCAAGCCGAGTTTTACAATAAAACCTTTTTCCGATTTCATTTTTACGCCTCCTTTGCTTTCTTTTCTTTAACGTATCCGAACTTTTTGGGTTTTACAAATCTGTCGATAAGCGGAACCGTAATGTTCATAAGAAGTATTGCGTACGTTACGCCTTCGGGATATCCGCCGTACGTTCTTATTATGACGGTTATAAATCCTGCCATAAGCGCATATATAAACTGTCCCATCTGCGTCATGGGGCTTGTTGTGTAATCCGTTGCCATAAATATTCCGCCGAGCATTACTCCGCCTGAGAGCATACTGAATACAAAATCACCTTTAAACATTCCGGCTTTATTAAATATAAATCCGAAAATTCCTACAGAAAGTATATAAGTAAGCGGAATGGTCGGAGTAATAACTTTTCTCATAAGAAGATAAATTCCTCCGATTATAAGAAATATTGCGGAAACCTCTCCTATCGCTCCCGGAATATTTCCAAAAAGCATATCATAAACTCCGGGAACTGTGCCGTCCATTTTATAATTTGCAAGAGGAGTTGCACATGATACAACGTCCGCCGCAAAAAGGTTTGTATGCGGTGCGGTGTACTGCGTCATCTGCACGGGCCAGCTTGCCATCATAAAAGCTCTTGCCGCAAGTGCCGGATTTACTATGTTTTGTCCGAGTCCGCCGAAAAATCCTTTTACAACAACCATTGCAAAAAGGTCGCCTATAATAACCATCCAAACGGGGATTGAAGGCGGAAGGCAAAATGCCAAAAGCACACCCGTTACAATACAGCTTAAGTCATGAACCGTATTTTGTTTTTTAATTACGTAATTCCAGATGGTTTCAAATGCCGCACACGATGCTGCCGAAACAAGCGTTACCAAAAGTGCGCGAAATCCGAAACAATAAATTCCTATAATAAGCGCAGGCACAAGCGCTATCAAAACATCAAGCATTGTTCCCGTAACGCTTTCCTCTTCTCTTATGTGAGGAGCATAAGATACAATAAGTTTATTATTCATTTTCACACCTCTATTTTCTTCTCATAGCGTTTATTTTCTACTTTGCAAGCTTAATTGCCTGAACGGGATGCCTGTCGCTTCGGCAAATATACGAACAGACTCCGCATTCTATACAGTCCATAATGTTGTATTCAAGGCATTTTTTAAGATCGCCGCTTGCTGCATACTGTGCAAGATAAATCGGCATAAGATGCATCGGACACTTTTCAACGCAGCTTCCGCATCTGATACACGGATTTTTTTCCTTTACGTTTATCTCGTTTGCGTCAAACGCCAAAATAGCAGAGGTTGTCTTAACTACGGGAACGCTTAAATCAAACTGTGCAATTCCCATCATCGGACCGCCCATAACAACTTTTTTAACGTCACCGACAAAACCGCCCGCATTTTTTATAACATCTTCAAACGAACTTCCGATTTTTACTCTGAAATTCTGCGGATTGTCAATTGCACCGCCGGAAACGGTTACAACTCTTGAAAGCACCGGTTGTCTGAAGTATGCGGCATTATAAACCGCACAGCTTGTATCAACATTGTCAACAACAACGCCGACATCTGCCGGAAGTTTTCCGGACGGAACCTCACGTGAGCAAACCGCTTTTATAAGGTGTTTTTCACTTCCCTGAGGATACTTTGTTTTAAGCTTTACAACTTCAATATTATCATATTTTTTTACGGCTTCGCTCATTTTTTCTATTGCATCGCCTTTATTTTCCTCAATTGCAATATATCCTTTTTTTGCATCGACAATGCCCATGATAAGCCGTAACCCTTCAACAACCATCCACGAAGTTTCAAGCATAACCCTGTGGTCGCTTGTAAGATAAGGCTCGCATTCTGCGCCGTTTATTATAGCATAATCGATTTCTTTTTGGGGATTAAGCTTTATATGCGTCGGAAAACCTGCTCCGCCAAGACCTACTATTCCGGCTTCACGGATTATTTTCAACTTTTCTTCTTTTGATTTTTTCTCAAAATCGTCATATCTTTTAATACTGCCGCACAGTTTATTGAGATTATCGTTTTCAATTATAATGCTTTTCACCATTTTTCCGTTTGGATGGCGGCGCATTTCAATTGCTTTTACTGTTCCCGAAACGGTTGAGTGTATCGGTGCCGAAACAAATGCGTCGGAATCGGCAATTTTCTGACCGACAAGCACACTGTCACCGACATTAACAATCGGTTCGCACTGAGCGCCGATATGCTGAATAAGCGGATACACCATTTCTTTTGACGGAGCCATCTCAACAATAGGTTTGTTTTTTGTGGCAAACTTTTTGTCATCGGGATGTGTTCCGCCCTTAAATGTAAGGGATCTCATTATATCGCCTCCGTTTAGTTTAACTTAGAAAAAACTGCATGATATCATACATTTTTACGCAGCTGTTTTATTTACACTTCAAAATTCAATCCCATTAATTATACCATAATTTAAATGCAAAATCAAGCAATCAAAATTTAGAATAACCGAAAAATTAATACAAAAAGGTGATGTTGTCTGTTTAAACAACATCACCTTTGACTGTTTTTATAAATCTACATAATCGCTTTGTACTATCGGAGTAACAACTTCAATGTCACTGTATTCTTTCATACCTGTACCTGCAGGAATAAGTTTACCGATAATAACGTTCTCTTTAAGACCGATAAGCGGGTCTTTCTTTCCTTTGATTGCAGCTTCGGTAAGAACTCTTGTTGTTTCCTGGAACGAAGCGGCTGAAAGGAACGAATCTGTTGCAAGAGCTGTTTTTGTGATACCCAAAAGCACCTGCTTGCATGTCGGAACAATACCGTTTTTATCCATAACTTCACGCTTTTTAACCTTAAATTCGCTCTTATCAACCATTGAGCCGACAATAAGATCTGTGTCACCCGGATCTTCAACTTTAACTTTATGCATCATCTGACGTACAATAACCTCAATGTGCTTATCGTTAATGTCGATACCCTGAAGTCTGTAAACACGCTGTACTTCCTGAATAAGATACTGCTGAACCGCATCGGCCCCTTTAGATTCGATTTTAAGAAGGTCATGCGGATTGATAGAACCTTCCGTAAGCTCTGCACCTGCTTCAAGCTTGTCGCCGTCGGCAATTTTAATTCTTGAACCGTAAGGTATAAGATATGTCATAGAGCTTCCCGTTTCTTCATTTGTAACGGTAATTTCTCTCTTATTCTTGTTTTCGCTTATCTTTGCAACACCGGCTTCTTCAGCCAAAATAGCAAGACCTTTCGGTTTTCTTGCTTCGAAAAGCTCTTCAACTCTGGGAAGACCCTGCGTAATGTCATCGCCGGCAATACCGCCCGAGTGGAAGGTTCTCATTGTAAGCTGAGTACCCGGTTCACCGATTGACTGTGCGGCAATAATACCAACTGCTTCGCCGACATCAACAAGACGTCCCGACGAAAGGTTTGAACCGTAGCATTTTGCGCAAACTCCGATCGGAGATTCACAAGTAAGAATTGTTCTTATCTTAACTTCTTCGATACCTGCTTTAACTATTTCATCGGCATCGTGCTCTGTCATAAGCTCATTTTTGTGTTTAAGAATTTCGCCTGTTTCGGGGTGAATTACATCTTCAGCCGCAACTCTTCCCACAAGTCTGTCTCTTAAACCTTCAATGATTTCATTTCCGTCTTTAATATCCTTAACAACAAGATATTCTTCGGTGCCGCAGTCGTGTTCTCTGATGATAACATCCTGCGATACGTCAACAAGTCGTCTTGTAAGGTAACCCGAGTCAGCAGTTCTGAGCGCTGTATCGGTAAGACCTTTTCTGGCACCGTGAGTTGAAATAAAGTATTCCTGAACGTTAAGTCCTTCACGGAAGTTAGCTTTAATCGGGATTTCAATCGTACGTCCCTGTGTATCCGCCATAAGACCACGCATACCTGCAAGCTGTCTAATCTGGTCGATACTACCGCGGGCACCCGAGGTTGCCATCATATAAATAGGATTGTATTTATCAAGGTTGTCAACAAGCGCATCCGTTACTTTATCAACAGTTTCGCTCCAAACCTGAACAAGCATATTATGACGTTCTTCGTCTGCAATAAGACCGCGCTTAAAGTCTTTTGTGATTGAATCGATTTCTTTCTGCGCATTTTCAAGAAGAGTTTTCTTTGCAGCAGGGATTTCCATATCGGATACGCTGATTGTGATTGCGCCCTTTGTGGAATACTTAAATCCGAGTGATTTAATGCTGTCAAGAACTGCGGCAGTATCTGTAACGCCGTGAACTCTTATGCACTTGTCAACAATCTGACCCAAGCCTTTTTTGCCCGCAACGAACGAAATTTCAAGTTCAAAGTTTGCCTTATCTTCGGGATTTTCGGGTTTTCTTTTAACAAATCCCAAATCCTGAGGAATATTTGCATTGAAAATAAGTCTTCCTACAGTTGCATCTATAAGATGAGTCGTCATTCTTCCGGGAACTACTTCCCTTTCGGAAACAACTTTTATCGGAGCATGAAGCTGAACAACTCCGGCATCGTAAGCCATAAGCGCCTCGTCAACACTTATAAACATTTTGCCTTCGCCTTTTTCACCTGCAAAGCAGCCCTCTTCAGTATATGTTGCGATCTTTTTGCCTTCTCTTTCAAGACGCTCGTTTACTTTGCAAAGTGCTTCGTAGCCTTCGCCGTCTGTAAGATAATTTACAACCTGGCCTTCACTAAAATCAGTGTCGCCGGGATCTAATATTTTAACTTCTTTCGGTTTAACCATTGTAAGGTAATAGCTTCCCAAAACCATATCCTGTGTAGGAACTGTGACAGGTTTTCCGTCCTGCGGTTTTAAGAGGTTGTTTGCCGAAAGCATAAGGAATCTTGCTTCTGCCTGTGCTTCGGGTGAAAGCGGAACGTGAACAGCCATTTGGTCACCGTCGAAGTCCGCATTAAAAGCACTGCACACAAGAGGATGAAGCTTAAGCGCTCTGCCCTCTACCAAAATCGGTTCAAATGCCTGAATACCGAGTCTGTGAAGCGTAGGTGCACGGTTTAAAAGTACGGGGTGCTCTTTAATTACATCTTCAAGCATATCCCAAACTTCGGGACGCACTCTTTCAACCATTCTCTTTGCGCTCTTTATGTTATGGCAAAGACCGTCGCCTACAAGCTTTTTCATTACAAAAGGTTTAAACAGTTCAAGTGCCATTTCTTTAGGAAGACCGCACTGATAAATTTTAAGTTCAGGTCCTACAACGATAACCGAACGTCCGGAATAGTCAACACGTTTTCCGAGAAGATTCTGTCTGAAACGTCCCTGTTTTCCTTTTAAAAGATCGGAAAGCGATTTTAAAGGTCTGTTTCCGGGACCTGTAACGGGACGTCCTCTTCTGCCGTTATCGATA
>CABUQL010000100.1 GCA_902493665.1 uncultured Eubacteriales bacterium | reverse complement strand
GTGTACAAATGAACTAAACAACTGGCTTGATGATTTCTCTCCCGAATGTGTTTTTCTTGCTTTTTCAGATGATTATTTTATACCTGAAATTGCCTATTATGTTGCGGAAAAGTATAATATTCCGATTGTTTCTTGTATCGGCGACGATTATTATTTTAATGAGCGTTTTTCATTGAATCCGATATATGTTTTGTATAAAAAAACTTATAAAAAACTTATACGGAGAGTTTTTAAACATAAAGGAAGCGCGATTTATATAAGTGACAAAATCCGTGATAAATATAATTCTGTTTTCGGGTTGAACGGAAAAACCGTGTATTTGACATCGACGATAGAGAGGGCTCCGTTTAAGGTCGCCGATACGGAGTCACCGCTTATAACATATTTCGGAAATATTCGCATGGGAAGAAATAGGTCTCTTTGTGATATTGCTGACGCGCTTGCTTCGATAAATCCTACATATAAATTGATTGTTTATTCAAACGAACTTGATACTGCGTATACGAAGATTCTCAAATTAAATGAACATATTGAATATCGCGGTTCAATTCCTTATTCTCAAGTAAAAGAACAGATGCAACGCAGTGATATAACTGTAATTGTTGAAGGTTTTGAGAAAAAAGATATTGATAAGTCAAGATATTCGCTTTCTACGAAAGCCGCGGATGCGTTGGCGAGCGGTGTTTTGATTCTTGCTTACGGAGATGCTGATTGCGGAATTATAGAGTATATGAAACAAACCGGAGCCGCCGTTGTATGCGATAACAAGCAGGAACTTGGAAGTATGATTAGGAGTATTCTTGCAGACGGTATACGGCAGAAAGCGTATTATGTCAGACAGATAGCTGTTACGGCCGATCATCATTCTTTAAGAAAAAGTTGTGAAACTGCAGAGAGTGTTATTGATAATGCCGTTGGGAGTAAATAAAATGCAAAATGATATTGTAATGATAATTATGTCCTGCGATGCGTTTTCCGACTTGTGGGACGGGCACATAAAATTGCTGGGTCAGAACTGGAATAATCGCGGAATGAAAACTGTTATAGTGACCGATAAAAAAACGGACAAATCATATGACGGAGTAGATGTGTTTTTCTCTGAAAACTGTGCTGATTGGTCCGATCGGTTAAAAGCCGCCGCGACTTTTTACGATGCAAATTATTATTTTGTAACGCTTGACGATTACTATATAATCAATCGTATAAATAATACGAGAATTCAAGAGCTTTTTAGGATAGTGAAAGAAGAAAAAGTTGATTATATGCGGCTTTTCAAACATCCGGTTCGAGCAACAGGGGAGAAATTCGCTTCAAGAGACGATCTGCATTTTATTAAAACCGAAGAAATGTACAGCGTAAACCTTTATTCCGGAATATGGAAGAAAGAATTCCTTTTCAGTTGCTTCGGAAAACCATTAAATGCGTGGGAATTTGAGGTGTCGTTATCGAAAAAAGCAAGAGATTACAACGCAAAATGTGTTGTTGACATTGCAGAAGATTTCGAGATTTTAGATGTCGTCAGAAAAGGAAAACTCATAAGAAAAGCCGGACGGTATATTAAAAAACACGGTCTTTATACAGGGGACAGAAAAACGAATAGTCTGTGGTTTGAGTTTAAACTCGGAATAAAAGTTTTTGCCCGTCGCCACTTGCCTTCTCATATCCGTCCGTGGGCCCGAAAAATCGCTGTTAAATTCGGTATGCGTTCTTACAGTAACGGCAGCTCTTGATATAGATATTTTGTTTTTTAAAGGAGATTCCAAATGAGAATTTTATGGGTTTCAACTTCTCCTATGGGACCTGCGAGCCGGATTTTGAAAATGCCGTCCCCTGGTTCAAGCGGAGGTTGGATTCAAAGCGAATATGAAGCTCTTGTCGCAGACGGAACTGCTTCTGAAAATGAAATGTTTTTTCTATGCGCGTCCCGTTCTGTTTCTGCGGGAGAAATTAAAGTTGCTGAAAGTTCTGAAGGAAAAGCTTTTTGTGTCAATCTTCCGGGAAAATCTTTCGGAATAGAGCCTCCGAGAAAACTTGCGGAATGTATAAGCCGTATTATTGAAAATGTTTCTCCTGACATAATCCATATTTGGGGTACGGAAAGCTGTATTTCTTACGGGGCCGCTAAGTTTAGTCCCGGTATAAAAAAAGTCGTATTCTTGCAAGGAATAATCGGAATACACAACAGATATAAAGGCGGATATCTTGAGCGCGAAGTTGAAAATCGGAGATATTTACGAGGAATTCCTGTCAAAAAACGTCTTGTTGCAAAAGTAAAGAAATATTATTTTTCGCGCCAGAAAGAGTATGAAAAGTTTATACTGTCGGTGTGTAAAAATGTTGTTTTGGACAGCAATTTTTCGGCATCATATTGTCTGTCTGTTAATGATAATATTAACTGCCATTATCATTATCTGAAACCTGCGCAATCGTATCTGCTTTCCGATTGGAATATATCGGATATTGAAAATAACAGTATTTTTACGGTTTTTGGGCAGTCTTCGGAAAAAGGTCTTCATCAATTATTGAAAGCTGCCGTTATAGTTAAAAGACATTTTCCCGATCTTAAAATAATTGTTCCAGGTCCGTTCAACTGTGAAAACGGAAAACTAAAAGACAGAAAATTTCTTTCGCTTTATGAAATGTGGTTGGCTGCATTTATTGCCGAAAACGGATTGACGGAAAGTGTCGTTTTTGTAGGCAAACTAAATACTGAACAGATGATTTACTATGAAAAAAAATGCAATTTATTTGTGAATCCATCATGCATGGAGGTTCATGCTCTGTCTTTGCGTGAGGCAATGTCTGTCGGAATGCCGTGCATCTCGTCGCTTTGTGGAAGCGTAGAGGAATTTTTGGTAAACGGAGAAAACGGATTTGTATACAGGTATGAAGAATATGAGATGCTTGCGTTTCTTATTGAAAAACTGCTGAAAGAACCGTCTTTGTGTGAAAGACTTTCCGAAAATGCAAAAAAATCAATGCGTTCTTTTATCGCTTTAGATGATTTATCTCTACGCTCTGTTTATGAGGCTGTTGTTGCATCTGATGATGTGAACTCTTGATTTTAAATTTTCAGTACCATACAGATAACAGAAAGGAATATTAAATGGCAATATATATCGGCTTGGTTTTCTATGTATTGTGCCTGCCTCTTGTCTTTTATTTTTTCAATCCGAATGGCAAAAACAATAATAAATATATTGCGTTTTTTGGAATGCTCGGGGTTTTTCTCGTGCTTGCGCTGAAAGACCCGTCTGTCGGTACCGATATCGCCGGCTATCGGGAGCAGTATTATATAGCCAAACAAATGTCTTGGTCGAATTTTGATTATGTCTATTTTGAATTCGGTTACATTTTTTTGGAAAAAGTTTTTTCCAAATTAGGTGTGAGTTTCCAGTTGTTCACAGCATTGATTTATGCTTTCAGTTCATTTTCTTGGTATAAACTGATTGAAAAGTATTCAAAAGACTCTTGTATATCCGTTTTATTCTTTATTTGCTATCAGTTTTTTGTTCTTTCCGCATCGGGCCTTCGTCAGGCTATTGCAATGGCAATCTGTGCTTTTGCATTTATTTTGTTCAACAGATTTGATGTGAGGGGAATAGTTTTAGGTTTTGTTCTTTATTCTCTTGCGATTTTTTTCCATATGTCTGCCTATATTTTTGCTGTTGTGTTGATTGGGGTAGCCGTTTCGAGAAAAGTTAAAAGAATCAGCATATTGAGTTCTATCGCACTTGTGCTGGGGGCTTTTATTTTACGCGGTACAGTATGGAGTTTTATCAATTCTAACTTAAAAAAAATTGATGTCGGATCAAGTGTTTCTCTCGGCGGAGCATTTTTGTTTCAGCTTATAATTTTCGCCTTTATGGCTTTTACTTTTTATTTCTATTACAAAAACGAAAATGTATATGGGCTGAAATTGGTTTCCGGTGACTGTATTTTATATGAAGATGTATGCGCCCTTCGATTATCGCTGTATTCGATAGTTGTTTATATCATGTTTTCCGGAGGGGTTATTCTCCGCAGTTCAATGTATGTCATGATGCTTGTCGCGGTTCTTTTTACACAGATGTTTTCAAAGTACAATCGAAAAAGCAGAATAATATTAAAAGTCGCATTTATCGTTGTGCTTATATATACATTTTATAGCCAAACTCTCGCCGTCAATCAATTTGATATATGTCCTTATAGATTCTTTTGGGAGTAATAATGCTGAAAAGTAAGTTTTTGAAAAATCTTTCATGGATTTTTATTGGGAATATTATACATGCCGTTTTGCAGTTTTTGATGGGTATTATTGCCGCAAGAATTCTTACGACAGGGGATTTCGGAACTATCAACTATTCTGCGTCTTTGATTGCTTTTTTTACGGCCGTCGGAACTCTCGGTTTTAACTATACGATAACAAAGCATTATGCGGAAGAGGAAGATTCCGTTGGCATTTATACTGGAACGGCAGTATTATATCGCTTAATTACGGCTCTATTCTCAATCGCTATAATTCAGGTAATTGTTCATATTACAGATCCCGGCAACACCGTTCTTCATATAATTGTCTTTTGTCAGTCAACAACGGTTCTGTTCGGAGCTTTTGATAGTTTTGTTTATTGGTTCAGGTATAAGAATCAGGCGAAAATTGTCGCTGTTGTCAGGCTTGTGGCATTTTTTGCTTCATCAATATTCAGAATTGTGGTTCTGTTGACAACAAAGAATATTATATGGTATGTTATCGCTTGCTCATGTGAAACATTAGTGTTTTCAACTTTGTTACTGATTGAATATATAAAAAGGCGAAACCAGCGGCTTTCTTTTAGTAAAAGTGTTTTCATTAAAATGCTGAAATTGTCGTATCCTTTTATTTTTTCGGCGTTACTTTCAACCATTTACGGACAAACAGATAAGATCATGTTGAAGCAACTGATGAATACGGAGTCTGTTGCTTACTATTCTGTTTCATTGACGCTTGCGGGCGCAATATCGATTATCCCGATTGCTTTAATAGATGGTTTTAGACCGGAGATAATGAAATATAAAATAAGCAATACCGAATTGTATGCAAAAAGGTTTAGACAACTTTATTCCGTTGTGTTTTGGCTGTGTATTGCTTACGGTATTTTTGTGAGCGTTTTTTCCCGCAATATTATTCTTATTGCTTACGGTGAAAAATATCTTCCGGCGGTTGCAAGTCTTGCAACGATTGTATGGTATACCTCTTTTTCATATTTCGGATCGATAAACAATATTTTTATGGTTTGTGAAAATAAAACATTTTTTGTTCAGATCACTACTCTTATCGGAGCTGTGTTAAATGTCGGGCTTAACTTCGCTCTTATTCCTGTTTTGGGGGTTGAAGGAGCCGCTATTGCATCATTAGCAACCCAAATAATTATAAACTTCTTGGTTCCTGCGATTATTCCGGGTTTACGTCCGTGTTTTAAGTTTATGGTTGAAGGCATATTGTTCAGAAATACTTTTGAATTGAAGCGGAGAAAAAAATAATAAATACGCACATATTTACGAATAAAACTTTACTTATAACCGGCGGGACGGGTTCGTTTGGAGACGCCGTTCTCAACAGATTTTTGAAGACGGTATAGGAGATATACGCATATTCTCGCACGTTGAGAAGAAACAGGACGATATGCGCATGGATTTCAGGCGAAGATGCCCGAAGTTGCGGACAAGATAAATTCTATATAGGCGATGTTC
>CABUQL010000099.1 GCA_902493665.1 uncultured Eubacteriales bacterium | reverse complement strand
AAATGCTGCGACTGGCTGCCGAAAAATGTTCCGAACTCAAGCCCTTCGGGTATGCCGCTTGGAAAGCCAGCATACGGCACATTGTCGGCATGAAGCTTTGCATATGCGCAAACCATACTGCTCTTGCCTATGGTATTTCCCATACAAATTTCATTGTGGCGTTTATATTTAAAGTCAGATACCGCAAATTCGGGGCCGGGGTCAAAGACTGCGCCGACTTTTATGGTTTTTCCCAAAAGGTCATTTCCGACTTCTTTTGCATATTTTACAATTTTTTTCAAAATCCCGTATGTCATAACCGGCGGATTTTCTATGTAAGTATATCTTTTGCGGGCAATCGATACGCCCTCGGGGTCAGCTTTTTTATAAGCATTGTCATTTACATGGTTTGCAAATCCGAAATATTTTGCCCACTCAAAGCTTTCGCTTAAATCTCCCTTGTATTCCAAAATCTCGCTGCCGTCCGAAGAAAAAAGCAAAACAGAAACGCTTTCGCTTGCTTTATCGCAAAGCGGTTTCCACATTGTAAACATTTTTTTAAAAACGTCTTTTATGTATTTGTCGTCTGTCTTTTTAAACGGCTTTAAACTCATTTCCAAAGTAACGTCTTTCATTTCCATAACCTCTCTTTACAAAAGATTTTTAGGTTCTTTATTAACTTGACTATACCATACGCTTATGATAAAATAAACCTAAATTTTAAATAAAAATTCGTATAAAATAAATATTTTCAGGTGATATATATGCTGACAAACGAAATAAACCCCTTTGTAAGATTTTCCAGAAAAAACGAAACCAAATTTATGCCGAGTTTTTATGTCGCAAAAGACCACAGAATATTTTATTGCGTAAACGGCTCGGGCAAAGTTTTTGTTAACGACGGGCAATATGATTTTAAAGCAGGAAGCGTTTTTTACTGGCCGTCGGGACATCGCTACAAAGTTGTTGCAAACAGTGAAACAACGGTCATTACGGGCTGTAACTTTGATTTTTTTCAAAAATATTCAAATCAGTTCAGACCGATAAATCCCACCGAATTTATTAATGAAGATTTTAAAGTTCTTGAAAAAATAAGTTTTGAAGACACAAATGTTTTTAGCTCCCCTTTTTTGCTTGGCGGTGCATATGCGCTTGAAAGACTTTTTTTGGAAATTGCAGAAGAATATGACCGGAAAAAGATATACTATGCCCAAAAATGTTCGTCATTATTAAAGGAAATTTTAATAGAATGTATACGTATGTCGGAAATGAACGTAAGCAGTAAATCGGAAAGCCTTGCGCAGGAAGTTTTAAACTATATAAGGAAAAATTACAGTCAAAACATCACAAACGAAAAAATCGGAGAATTTTTTAATTATCACCCCAATTATTTAAACAGTCTTGTTATAAAATATACGGGGAAATCAATGCATAAGTATCTTATTGAATACAGAATAAACAGTGCAATTTATCTTTTGCAGTCGCAGAAAATATCTGTTTCGGAGGCGGCTCAAAAAGTCGGAATCAGCGATATCAAGCATTTTTCAAAACTTTTTAAATGCGTAACGGGCGAAAATCCGTCAAAGTTTAAAATATAAAAGCACCAAAGATTTTACTCTTTGGTGCCTTTATACCAGAGACTTTTACACACAACATGTCTCTGATTTGTTAAATTTCCGTTTTTCGTCTTGTCAGCCTTAAAATGCAGTCTGATACAAAAGTTTTTGCAAACTCTTTAATTTTGTTTTCGTACTATTGTGTATTCGTCGCCCCTGCGGTAATACGGGCACTTATCAAAACTGCCCTGCAAAAACATAAACATTTCATCTTCGTCAAGATTCATAAGGCACGAATTGCAGTCATAATCCTCGTCATAATAGTAATACATACATTCTTCGCAGTTTGTCATAATTGCGCAAGCTCCTTTTATCCTATCATAGCCTCGCCGGTGTTTTGCATTGTATACGGCATTTTTCCGTTATACACAACGCTTTCTTCAAGACGGATATCATTTGCAGATGATGCCGCATAAATATTATAAACGCCGTTTTCAACAACCCAGTCTTTAAGCATAATGTTATAATATGCAAGATAAGACACAGGAAAATTAATTTCAACCTTTTTCGTTTTTCCCTTTTCAACAAACACCTTTTCAAAAGCTTTAAGCTCTTTTATGGGTCTTGTAACCGTTGACACGGGATCGGAAACGTAAATCTGAACAACTTCGCTGCCGTCAAAATCACCGGTGTTTTTAACGTTTAACTCTATATTTACATTTTCGCCGTTTATTTCAGCCTTAAAATCGGAGTATTCAAATTTTGTGTAAGACAATCCGTGACCAAACGGATATACAACTTCTTCGGGGTGCTTATCGTAATATCTGTAGCCGACGTCAAGCTTTTCGTTATAAACCGTCTTAAATACGTCGCCCGGATAATCAAGGTCACATCTCAGTTTATTAGGGAAAGTTTCCGTAAGTTTACCCGACGGGTTAACCGCTCCGCAAAGAACATCTGCAACCGCACCGCCTGCCGCTTCTCCGCCAAGCCACATTTCAACAATTGCATCGGCTTTTTTGCTCAGCTCGTCAAGTATAAGCGCTCCGCCCGACTGAAGAACAACAACTGTTTTTTTCTTGTTGTTTACGGCGCAGTTTACAAACATTTCAAAGTTGGGGTTAAGCCTTGCCGTGTTTCTGTCAAAATTCTCGGTATCTTCGGAAAGCATACTTCCCATAAAGAACACTACAAGATCACAGTCCCTTATACTGTTTGCAAAAGTGTCGAGCGTCGGCCAAAGCATATTACTTGAGTATTCGCCCTTTTTATATGCTTCAACGTATTTGATTTCAACATCTCCAAGCTGTTTTTTAAGTTCATCAAGCGGATTCTCGGTGTATTCGTCAAACTGGTGAACCTCCGCACTTCCCTGTCCGCATATAAGAGGGCTTTTTGCATATTCGCCGACAACTGCGATTTTTTTGTATTTACCGCTTGTAATCGGAAGAATATTTTCATCATTTTTAAGAAGTACAATTCCGTCGGAAGCAATTTGTCGTGCCGTTTTATGCAAATCATCTCTGTTGTAATTTTCGCTTATGCATTTTTTCATCATTGAAAATTTCAAAACACGGCTTACCGCCTCGTTTATTATTTCTTCGGTAATATCTCCGTTTTTTATTCCTTCTTTAAGCTGCTCTACAATTTTGGAATTTTTCGGCATCTGCAAATCCATTCCTGCAGAAAACGCTCTGCAAGGGTCATGGACTGCACCCCAGTCGGATATAACAAAGCCTTTAAAATCCCACTCATTTTTCAATATGTCATACAAAAACTTGTTTTCGGAACACCAAACCGAATTTATTTTGTTGTATGCGCACATAATACTTACGGGATTTGATTTTTTAACCGCAATTTCAAACGGTTTTAAGTAAATCTCCCTAAGCGTTCTCTCATCGATTTCAGCGCTTATAACCAAGCGGTATTTTTCCTGGCTGTTTGCCGCATAATGCTTAAGACTTGCCGCAACACCGCCGTCCTGAAGTCCGTTTATGTATCCTGCGGCCATTTCGCCGGCAAGGTATGGGTCTTCCGACATATACTCAAAATTTCTTCCGCAGAGTATATTTCTTTTTATGTTAACTCCCGGTCCCAAAAGCATATCAATCCCATGTTCTTTGCAGTCGGCCGCAAGAGCTTTTCCCATTTTGTATGCCGTTTCCTTGCTCCACGATGATGCAAGGGAGCACAAATTCGGAAAATGCGTGCAGTTTTGTCCTTTTTCCTCCCTTACGCCGTGAGGACCGTCCGCTAGTTTTTTTGAGGGGATGTTAAGCCTTTCTATTCCGAAAGTTTCCATACTGCCGAAGCCTGTTAAAATCTGCGCTTTTTCTTCAAATGTCATCTTGCTTATTTCATTTTTAAACATCTTTCATCTCTCATTTCAAACATAAAAATTCTATCTTTAATTAATTACGATCAATTCCGTATTTTATTTTGACTCTTTCAAGCTTTTCGCTCACACTTTCAAACCCGAACCACAAAAAGAAGACTGTTGAAAAAGCGTGAATCAAATCAAACACGAATCCCGATATCAAATACGCTTTAAGTATGCTCCAATTAACGTATGCCTGCGACATAACGGCAGTTGCATAATTCATAATTATACCATACACAAAAAGCGTTGTCAAAAAACCGAATATGCAAACAGTAGTTTTCTTCTTTGGCAAAAATATGCCCGAAATAAATCCCAAAACGCCGAGCGCAAACATCTGCCACGGCGTCCACGGACCTTGCGAAAAGAAAAAATTTGACAAAAACGCCGAAACCGCACCTACTAAAAATCCGCTTTCGCATCCAAAACAAATTCCCGTTATCATTACGATCGCCGCAATGGGCTTAAACTGTTCAAACGGCGAAAACACGACTCTTCCGAGCACGGCACAAGCGCACATTACGCTTATGAGCACAAGCATTTTTGCACCAGGTTTTTGCGATTCAAACGAAAACACAAAAGTAATTATCGTTTCAAGTATAATGCAAAGACTTATGAAATAATACTTTCTGTCCGAAAATAAATGTATTCCGGCATATATCGTCAAAGGGACAAGTATCATTACCGTTATAAGCGTAAAAAAAATGTGCATTGGTATTTTCGGTTTTTCTTTTTCCGTCTTTTTTGGGCAGTTTGTTTTATCTGCTTTTTTTATTAATTCATCTTTTTCGTTTTTTTCATTTTCATTTATATTAAAATCCGAAACGGACGGCAAATCTTTTTTTTCTTTGTAATTTTTACACTCAGCATTTTTCCGTTCATCTTCTTTTCCGAGAGCAAAAAGAATATCTTCATCCAAAACCGCATGGTTTATTATATCCTTTGACATACGGCTTGCTGCGGTTGTGTAAAAACACTTATCGTCAAAAAAGCGTTTTGAAAAATCTTCGGATACTATTTTTCCGTCAAAAAATAGCGCACACCTGTCGGAATATCTTGCGCAAAATTCAATATCGTGAGAAACCAAAACAATGGTTATGCCCTGATTTTTTAAATACGCAAAAAGACTTGCAAGATCGTCTTTAAAATGAGCGTCTATCCCCTTTGTCGGCTCGTCCAAAAGGAGAATATCCCCCTCTTTTGTCATTGCAAGCGCAAGTGCAAGCTTTTGCTGCTGACCGCCCGACAAATCATAAGGATGCCTTTCCAAAACGTCGGATAAACCGAAAAACTTTATTGTTTTTTCAAGTCTTAAAGCCTTTTCTTCGCCAATGTTTTTGCCCGCCGCATTTTTAAGCTCTGAAATTACGCTTTTTTGCGTAAAAATGCTTTGGACATTCTGCGGTATCATTATAACTTTTTTATCGCCGAAAATTTTAACCTTCCCCCGCTGCGGCGCATAAATACCGCTCATCACCGACAAAAGCGTTGATTTTCCCGCCGCATTTGCACCGACAATCGCCAAAGCTTCGTTTTCATAAATTTCAAGACATGTTTTTTTAAGAACGTCGCAGAGATTTTTTTCATATCTGAAATACACATCCGAAACTTTCATTGCCATGTTTTTACCGGGAGTATTTTCTTTATTTTCAAAATCAAATTCTATGTTTTTTATATTTTTTTCATCGTCAAAGTTTTCAAAAAGCCATTTTCTGCCTTCACGCACATCAATCGGGCATTTTCCGCCCATACCGCTTTTAAAATACACACGCATCGGCGTCGGAAGTGCGGAAAACATATCATTTTTTTGCTCATAAATTG
>CABUQL010000098.1 GCA_902493665.1 uncultured Eubacteriales bacterium | reverse complement strand
CCGCTTTAATTTTTTGCTTGTTCGCATTTTTTAATCTTTGCAATTTCCGTTATTTGAAGAATTAACAATACTATATGCACAAAGAAGGCAATTTCTGACAGATAATCACATATATGCGAAATTTCATTATTATGAATCAGTCCGAAAAACACATACATTTCGCCAATGTCGCCGCCATCGGCAAGCAGCAAATAAGACAATAAATATGTTATGCAAAACATAATAAATATAGCTTTTAACTTTTTTGATTTTTGCATATATTTTGCCGAAAAAAGATTTGCCAAAAAGAAAATTATTGCATGAACAAACGGGACAAGTGCATATGTCATGACAAATCTTAGCCACCCCATATTTAAAAGCCAAGAACCCGCCGCAATCGTCATGCACAGAAGTGTTAAAATCATACATTTCATTTTGGTATAATTTTTAGCTTTGTATGATTTTACAATTGTAAATACAGACGCACCGATAATAGACGGAACGGTAATAACAATAATAGCTGCCGATAAGTAGTACAGAAAAAATCCATTCAAAAGCATTTTTAAGTCCCCTTATTTACCGAATATAACATTACTCTTTTATTGCAACATAACCGGTTTCGTTTATAATGTATTGCCCTTCGTCGGACAAAATCCAATCAAGAAGTTTTTTAACATTTTCATTTTCGTCTTCTTTATAAGTAACGGCATAAAGCGGTGTTACGGGGTTATAGCTGGCGTTTCTGATATTTTCGCAAGTCGGTGCAATTCCGTCAACGGAAATTATTTTAAGGTCGGGATTTTGCACGATGTTTTCGATATAGTATCTGAACGAAAATCCGATTGAAGATTTTTTGTTTTTGTAGTTTTCAACCTGTTCCGTAATGCTCCACATATCGCCGACTACCTGTTCTGTATTAGGTTTCATAATCGGCGTATCGCCCATAAAACGTTTTAACATGCTCTGGCTGCCACTGCCTTCGTTTCTTTGAAAAGCATCGATTTTTTGATTCTTTCCGCCTACTTCTTTCCAGTTTTTAATTTTGCCTGAATATATGCCCTTTATTTGCTCGGTTGTAAGATTTGTAACAGGATTATCCTTGTGAACAAAGAAAACAAACGCCTCCGTTCCGATAGGGGTATATTCAAACGTGGTTTGGTTTTCTTTTGCATATTCTCTTTGTTCTTCGGAAGGATATGCGCCGATGAAAATATCGGTTTTCTTTTCAGCCAAAAGACGGTATCCGGACGGTGTGTTATTATACTCAAATACTCCGTCGAAAAGTTTTACGGTATTGGGATATACGGCGTTCACAAATGCGGAGTAGACGGGAAATACCGCCGCCGCTCCGTCAATTACCGGCAGATTTTCGGTAATTTTAAGCGTTTTGCTGTCCGTCTTTACAATTTTTGAATTTTCGGTAAACGGCAGATATTCATAAACATCAATACTCGGCGTGGTGTTTACCGTAATGCTTTGGTTATAATTTATTATTCCGATGTTTGTGCCGAGCGCCACTCCGTAAACAAAAAAGCAGATGCACCAAACAATTAAAAACTTTTTCCGCTTTTTAAGCCATATTAAAGGTAAGAGCAAAGACGGCAGAATAAACGCGCTGATATGACTTAAAATATTTGTGATATTAAGTCCCAAAATGGAAAGATACGCAAAGAGCGCAGCATATAAACTTACAATTGCAGCCAGCAAAGTTGAAATAATCTTAAATGATATTATTAGCACTTTTTTCTTAACGGTTTCGTTCATTTTACCATCTTCTTTCGTTTCTTTATCTCTCTTTAATTTCATAATATCATACAAAAATTAAAAAGTCTACATTTTTTGTGAAAATCTGCAAAAGAGGCTTTATTATACAAATTCCTTGCAAAATACAAGAGATTATGCTAACATATATAAGTTGAATGAAATATACTAGGCGGGGACATTATGGTTGATAATAAAAAAATCGCAAGGGCAACGTCGTGGTCGATGTGTGCCGAGATAGTTGCAAAGCTTATAGCGCCGATTACAAATATGATTCTTGCAAGAATCCTTATGCCTGAAGCATTCGGTGCGGTTGCAACAATTACAATGATAATAAGTTTTGCCGATATTTTTACTGATGCCGGTTTTCAAAAGTACATAATCCAGCATGAATTTGAAAGCAAAGATGAGTATTACAAAAGCGTAAATGTGGCGTTTTGGTCAAATCTTGTTTTGTCGCTGACGTCTGTTTTAATAATTTTCTTATTCAGAAATCACCTTGCTTCTCTTGTCGGATCGCCGTCTCTCGGCATCGGAATGAGCGTTGCATCGCTTTCAATAATACTGAGCTCTTTTTCGAGTATACAAATGTCGGTATATAAAAGAGAATTTGATTTTAAAACACTGTTTTTAGTAAGGATTGTAACAAGTTTTATACCGCTTTTTGTAACCGTTCCGCTGGCAATTGTTTATAAAAACTATTGGGCACTTGTTTTGGGAACGCTTGCAATGAATCTGATTCAGGCAATTATGCTCACTATGCGTTCCGAGTGGAAACCTAAGCTTTATTATTCTTTTAAAAAGTTTAAAGAGATGTTTTCATTTACTGCATGGACGCTTTTGGAAAGCATATCTATATGGCTGACCGGATATATCGGGACTTTTATTGTCGGAAGAATTTTAAACGATTATTACCTCGGACTCTACAAAACCGCCATGTCAACAGTAAATTCCTATATGAATATAATAACGGCAGGAATAACGCCGGTATTGTTTTCAGCATTGTCAAGATATCAGAACGATGATGTTAAATTTAAAAGCACATATTTAAAATTTCAGTCGCTTACAGCGGACCTTATAATGCCGATGGGAGTCGGATTATTCATATTCAGCCGGCTTGCAACGAGAATTCTTTTGGGAAGCAATTGGAGTGAGGCTGCCGATTTTATAGGACTTTGGTCGCTTATGAGTTCGGTGACGATAGTTTACGGCTTTTTTTCGAGTGAAGTTTACAGGAGCAAAGGCAAGCCGAATATATCGCTTTTGTCACAAGTGATCCATTTAATTGTTTTGGCGCCTGCAATTTATATCAGTGCTAAACACGGATACGAACCACTTTACATAACAAGATCGCTTGTCAGAATTCAGGGAATATTAGTAAGCGTTATATTTTTATCTGCAATGTTTAAAATTGGATTTATTGAAAGTCTTAAAAACACATTTCCTCAAATTGTATCGAGCATCGTAATGGGAGCGGCGGCATATGCGCTTAAAGGGCTGTATCCCGAAAGTATAATATGGCAGTTTGTAACGATTGCGATATGTGTAGTTATTTATTTCGGACTTCTTATGTGCTTTAAAAGAACAAGGCTCGAAGTGCTCGGCATTGCAATGCCAATGTTTTTAAAGCTTAAAAATAAACTTGTAAAAAGCAGATAAAAATTTTAAAAAGAAGAAAAATACCTCGGCGAAAACCGAGGTTAAATTTTGCGTTCAATAAAGATATATGTAAAAATGCTGAGCATGCCATATAATCATCTTGACTGATTAAAAATCTTGTGCTAAAATATTTGCAAACAAATTTGACGATAAGAACAAAATCAGACGAAAGGGGATGGTATTTTGGAAACTTTTGTAATGCTTTTTTGTGTGGCAGCAGCGATTGGTTCGGCAATTGTGTTTTTCGGAATTTTCGGAAAAGACAAAGAAAAATTCGGTATAACCGAGTTTTCCGATATTGCGGGCGTGGAAAAAAACTTCAATTTGTGCAAAAGTAAAAACAAGAGCTGCAGTGCGGTATATATCGGGTTATCTTATGAATCTTTGGATATTAACGCCGACAGTGACAAATTTTTGAAAATCCGTCTTCTTGCCGAGAAAAAGACAAAAGAATTCTGCGGCATAACGGACGGAATGTGGACAAGGGTAGACAGGAGCAATTACGTAATCGCGTCGGCAGCAGACAGTGAAAAATTACAGGATTTTTGCACAGGTTTTTTAGGTGAATTTGAAAAGTTTTCAAATTTGATGTCACTTAATATCGGTTGTTATATAAGCACTGTGGAAGATGAGAGTTTTGAAACTGCGGCGGGATTTGCCAAAAAAATTACAAGATATATAAAAAAGGCGGATGAAAAGTTTAAAATATGCAAAAAAAGCGACTTGAAAAAAATTCTTGAAAGTGAAAGCATAGAAAAAAACATTGAAAGCTTTATAGATAACGATGTTTTTTATCAGGTTCTTCAGCCTCTTACAGATGCGCAAAACGGCAAAATTATCGGTTTTGAGGTTCTTACAAGACTTGATGTTAAAAAGGCGGATAATATTTTGCCGGCTAAGTTTTTAAGCGTAATAAAAGAAAGCGGACTTAGTGAAAAATTTGATTTATATACTTTCAAAAAATGCTGCAAACTTTTATGCGATGAAAATAAAGATAATCTTTTTGCGGCATGCAATTTTTCAAAAGAAACGCTTACAAAAGAAGGTATTGCCGAAAAAATTTCCGATATTGCAAAAGAAACGGGTGCACGCATCGAAAATATAATTATCGAAATTGAAGATGAACAAACGGAAAACAGAATTGATGTTTTAACGAAAAACATATCTGCCTTAAAAAAAGAAGGGTTTAAAATTTGCGTTGATAATTTCGGAAAAGGAAATACGGCTTTCGGCGAGTTGTCTTTAATTTTGCCCGACATAATAAGCATTGACAAAAGTGTGCTTTATGGGGCGCAAAATGAGCAAGGTAAGGCGATTTTTAAAAATACTGTAAGACTTGCAAAAGAAATGAATGCAAAAGTTTTGTGTGTCGGCGTTGAAAACGAAAACCAGGTTATTGCGGCTAAAAATGCGGGCTGTGACATCCTGCAGGGATTTTATTATCATAAAGCCATAGGCATTGAAGAATTTGATAAGCTTTTGGAAGCTATTCCGGGAAATAAAAACATTTAGTAAAAAATTCCAAAAAAAAGTCTTGACATTTAATAATTAATATGGTATATTGATTGTGAAATAATGGAAAGCAATGATGCGATATGTGTATATGGGCGCTTGTATATCGCTGAGTGAGTAGCGCAACCGGTCTGTTAAATCCATTTTGTTGGATTTTGACAGGCTTTTTTATTACCTTTTTAGGGAGCGGTATGATGAATTTAAAAAAAATATTCGGAGTGATTTCGCTTTCAACTGCAATAGCTTTGCCGTTTAGCTGCTTTGCGGCGGATATGAAGTGGGATTACAACGAGGAAAGCTCTACAGTATCAGTTAAAGGCTACGGCATGATAAACGACGCAACACCGTTTACCAAATATTTAAATACCGCAAAAAAACTTGCGCTTTTAAAAGGCGTTACAAAGATTGAAAAAAACGTTTTCACAAGCTGCGGCGAAGTTGAAGAAGTTGTTTTGCCGGAAGGATTTCTGTCGATAGGCGATAACGCTTTCGGATTAAGCAAAAATCTTTCAAAAATTAATTTTCCCGATTCGCTTGAATACATTGGAAATGAGGCTTTTATGGACTGTCCGCTTCTTGAAAGCGTAACAATCGGAAAAAATGTTTCATATATCGGTAAAAATGCTTTTGCCGAGTGCGACTCAATCAAAGATTTTGATGTCAGCAGTGAAAATCCTAATTACACAACAGTTGACGGTGTGATTTTTACAAAGGACAAAACAGAACTTATTATGTATCCTGCGGGAAGGAAAGATGAAAATTACAAAATTCCCGAGGGAACAAAAAAGATTTCAAACAAAGCGTTTTCATATAACAGAAATCTTGTAAGTGTG
>CABUQL010000097.1 GCA_902493665.1 uncultured Eubacteriales bacterium | reverse complement strand
AGAAGCGGTTCAGACAGTTCGGGATATTACGAAGCGATCAGCATCGGAAATCTTGTTAAACCGGGCAATGTTTGGACAAAAGCCGATGTCGGCAAAAAATACAAAGTAAGTTTCTATTATAAACCGATAAAAAGTGCGTCATCTTCGGCAGCATACACACATACGCTGATGACTGCAATAGCCAAAAAAGGGTCGCAGACGCTCAGCAATATGCTTGGTTCTTCCGATAAAGATACAGCTGTCGCTCTCGGAACATTTTTGCAAAAAAGCGGTTATACAGATAACACATGGAACAAAATAGAATTTTCATTTGCGTTAACAGAAAAAATGGCAGCAAATTATGCAAACAATGCATATCTTGTTATTTCAGGTTATATCGGTTCGGAACATATGTATTTCAGTGACTTTAAAGTTGAAGAAATCGGCGACAGTGTAAGCATTTTGTCGGGTTCAACACCGTTTAAAGGATATGACTTTAATACAAACACAGACCTTTCGCTCTTTAAACTTTCGCATCCCGACAAATCGGAAGTTTCAATTGCAAAGGGCGCAGGAAAAGACGGAAGCGACTGCCTCCTCTTTAACAAAAAAGAAGCAAACTACAACTATGCGGTAACAATTCCGAGAATTTTCACAGACGGTGAAATATGGAGCGCAAGCGATGTAGGAAAAACATTCAGACTTACATTTAAGTATAAACCCGTTCACAATGCGGGACAAAACTGTACGGTGCTTTACCGTATACATGCAGACGGTTCGGCAAACGGAACAGACGGAACGGTCGCAACAACCGTGGGCTCGCTTGTAAGCGGTCAGTGGTATGACGCAGATGTTACATTTACTCTTACAGAAGAACTTTATAAAAAACCGTACAGAACATCGCTTATAATCGGTTCATACGGTGCAACTCAGCAGGTTTACGTTGACGATGTTCAGACATATGTTGTATCGCAGCCCAAGCTTAGCATTACAAAAGGATCGGCAACAACAAATGAAGATTCTCTTATGGCAAGCGTTGTTAAAGCAAGCTATCCTTCAACATCGTTCTCGGGAGAAAAAATTGTTATAAAGAGTGCAGATCCTTCAAAAGAACTTATTGATGCAAAGAAAGCATACATTTCGTTTGATGTTACAAATCCTTCAAATGTAAGAAGTGCAAAACTTAAGCTTGATATATTAAACAAAAATCTTGGTGCGGCTCAGAAGCTTGAACTTTATGCATTAAACGGAGCAACATCTTTTGATAAAGATTCCGTAACATATAACAATGCATACGGCAACAATCTGCTCTCAAACTCGTTTACGGATTCGCTTCTTTTCGGCGGAAAAGCTCTTATGACAATAAATCCGGCGGAAGTTTCAGTTGAAGGATATGATGTATCCGATTATGTAAAACAGCTTTCCGACACGACAAAAGCAGTGTTTGCGCTTGCAACAAACGATTCGCCGAACATTACGGTTTACAAAAAAGATTTTGAATCGGCAGGCGAAACCTTCTATGATCCGAGAGATGTAAGATACGGCGGTCAGTCAGATGTTAAAGCAAATATTATAACTGAAGCTGACGGAAATAAATGCCTTGAACTTTCGGGAATTAAGTATAGCTACGCAAGAGCAAGATTTACAAATGCATTCGGTGTTCCTTACTTTACTTCTGCCGACAAAGGCAAAAAATACAGAGTAACGTTCAGTGTTAAACCGCAAAACGACGCTAAAATTTTAGCAGGTGCAATTTCGGTTATCCCGAATGCGGTTTATCCCAACAGTAATGATACATCATCTGCAACAAATGTAGATTCGAAGTCGGGTTATATAAATTATGCTGCAGCTCCTGCAAACGTTTGGACAACATTCTCATATGTTTATGAAGTAACAGACAGATCAATCGGCGGAAAAATAAACGCAGTTTCAATCGGTCAGAGCGGACCCAGCGCAACACAGCCTAATACACCGGTAATGCTCATAGATAACGTTAAAGTTGAACTCTTAAACGGAAGTGAAGAACTTGAAATTTCCAAAAATGCGGTTCTCACGGTTGAAAATGACGTTCCCGATACAACGGTTAACGCGGCATCCATAACAGGTATTGTTTCAAGCGGTGCATTTAACAAAGGTGACAGTGTTCTTATTAACCTTGATACAATAACATCGTTTAAAAAGACTGTTTCGGACGTTAAATTCTACGTAAACGGCGAAGAATACAAAGCAACCGGAAACAAAGGTTCATCTTACAGCTTGAAACTTATAAATCTTGACGAAGGCGATTATACAGTTTACGGCGAAGTTACATTCTCCGACGGCGAAAGCGTATCATCTTCGGAAGAAACGTTTACAATTGCCGGCGGAAAATCATACAGTGCAGATGCGCCTTCTGTAAGAGGAAGTCTTGCAAGCGGAAACCTCGTTGTTTCAAAGAGAATTAAAAACAATCTTACAACAGATGCAACAGGTGTGATTATTGCTGCGGTATATGATTCAAACGGTAATCTTATAAAAGTTGCAAAAGGAAATGTAACTCCGATAGCTGCAGGTTTTGAAAATGACCTCAGTGTTTCACTTGAAAAAATCGGAACGGTTCCTTCCGGCTCATATTTAAAAGTTATGGTTTGGTCGGATATGACAAATATGCTTCCTCTTGTATCGGCAGATATACTTTCATAAGCTGAGAGGTATATTGATTTAACACTCTTTGGCATATAAAAAAACTATTTATACAAAACTCCGGAATGCATTTTGCATTTCGGAGTTTTTATGCGTTTTTTAAAATATAAAAATCAATCTCAAAACGCATAAAAACGATTGAAAATCGCATTAAAGTATGCTACAATAAACTAAAAAACAAGAAAAATATAATAAGGCACCGAAAGCCAAAAACCAATATAGTGTATAAGTTTTCGGCGCCGAGGCAATTTAAATATTGAAAACGCGAAGGGAAATGGTTATGATTTTTAAAAAAGCAAAGATTTTTCAAATTATTTGCAATGCAGTTTTAATGCTTTCGGTTGTTTTTTCATCGTTTACTTCTTTTGCATATATAGGAGCTTCTGATTTAAAATTCCGTCCGGAAGGCAAGGGATATTTCATTTATGAAAACAATGTAGAATCTGTAAGGCGTGAGGATCTGTCCGACGACTCAAACGAAAATCCGACTTACATAATGAAAAACACATCGCTCTATAAAGCAAAATACAGTGTTTTTATAACAAACCTTAATTTTACGGGCGTAAAAGACGAAAATTCAAATTTTGTCGAAAAAGGTTTTGATATTGAGGTTGACGGACTTTTTAAAGCCGAAGAAGACAGTGTTATTAAAATAACATCGCTCGGTTTTGAAATGCCCGATGTTAAAACACTTTATCAAAGGGGCAATGCCGAAAAATACGAAGAAAGCTGGTCGTGCCTTGAGGCATGGGCGTCTTACCTTAAAATGCCGATAAAACAGATTGATTCTTATAAGGTTTATGAGCCTGTGCCTTTTGATGAGGTTACATTCAGTCTTAAAAAGGGCGAAACAAAATGGATAAGCGAATATATTAAAAATTACGACAAAGTGCCTTATTTAAAGCCCGTTAACATTTTAATGGATTTTGAGGTTGTGTCTGGAAAGACCGAATTTGACATAGCGGCGCTTAAATCAACGGGAAAACTAAAAGACCGAAGCCATCATTGCTATGATGCCGCCGACGGAAAATTTACCCGTGAAAGACAGTATAAAGGCGTTGCCGATACACTTCCGAAAATGAACACAACGCTGAGATATACAATTACCGATAAAGCCGAAGAAGGCGAAAAACTTCCCGTAAGAATTTACAATCAGTATAACAAGGCGGGAAAATACAGCGATAAATGGGTAACAAATTTAAATCCGCAAAACGACAGATGGTCGTATGACCTTTGTGCAGAGTCGGATATGATAGTTTTAAAATATAAGGATCCGACAAAACTTAATTATTACGGAAGCGGTGTGCGTCCGTCGCAGAAGGACGATATATGGTATTTCGACGTTTTCCATGCAGATAACACCGAGCCGTCCGATGATTTGTCGGGCAAAAACAAGGATAAATACGTTCCCAATAAAACGGTGTCCGTTAAGGAGCAAAATTATTTGAGTGCCTGCAATTTGGGAAATTATGGTGTAAGAGTAAATTATAAAATGGAAATTTACAATAACACCGATGAGGAAAAGTACGCATATTATAAGCTTGCAACGGGGTCAAACAACATTGTGATTTTGTATGACGAAAATAAAAACCCCGTAAATGATTACGCAATCTGCAAGGGTGTGTATCCCGACGGCACGGAGCACACAATGGCATGCGTAAAGCTTTTGCCGAAAAAACAGAATGTGTTTTATCTTGATGTGATTCTTCCCGCTAACTGCAACGGAGGAATGCTGAATTACTTTGAAATCCACTCCTCTCCGTATGAAGTAAAATTTGCCGAAACCGATATGGAATTTGTGAAAAATAAATTTAAAACGGACGGTACAAAAATTTTAAAATGGGACGATAACAAACTTTATGCGTCGGACGATTTTGAGAATTATTACGAAATAAAACTTTCGGACGAGGCAAAGAAAATTTTTGCAAACGAGGGAAACAATTTTGATATTGTTAAAACCGATAACGGATATATGGCAAAATGGAGTGCATATGACGGTGCGCCCTCATATTTCGGACAGGTTTTAAAGTTTTACGACACAATATATCTGTTTGACGAAGATTTTAACCTTTTAAAGACCAAAAAATTTGAAAACTATCCTACAGATATAAAATTTGAAAACGGCATATATTACGTCACTGCCGGAAAAACATATTATTCAAAGGATTTTGAAAACTTTTTTGAGCTTACCACAATAAATGCTCCCGTATCAAACAAAACCTTTGAGGTATCGTCCACAAAATACGGAAATTTCTTTATAAAAACCGAAGATATGGATTATACAAAGCTCGAATTTTCCGATAATATGCCGAAATATGTTTCTTCCTGCGGCAAGGAGTTTTATTATACCGACAAAAATAACCTCTACATTTCGCCGAACGCCGTGTACTGGACAAAATTTGATATGGCCGAGGACATAAAAACAATAGACTGCGTAACGGATAAGTTTATTGTAAACGGGGAAAAAGAAGGGAAAATCCCAAGCTTTGAAAAAGATATAATACTAAATGCGGGCGGAAAAATTATTTCAACAAAAAATAAGCCGTTTGACATAGACGGATGCATAATGGTTCCCGTAAACGACATTTTTGCAAACGCCGATATATCGCTTAAGTGGGACGAATCTTATAAAAATGCGCTTATTCAGAAAATGTATACAAACATAAATCTTACCGTCGGAGATGATACCGCTTTGGTAAACGGCGAAAAATATAAAATGGGCGCAAAAGCCGAAATTATAAATGACGAGCTTTACGTTCCGCTTGATTTGTTTTTCAATAAACTCGGCTTTAATGTAAACTACAATCCTTTAGGAAATATCATAGATTTAAGGTGGTAAAAATGAACGTAAAATACATTGCAAAAGCTGCAATCATAGCTGCAACATACATAATAATAACATGGTTTTTTGCGCCGATAAGTTTCGGACACAACATTTTTCAGCTTCGCATATCGGAGGCGCTGACGGTTCTTCCGATGTTTACAAGTGCGGCAATACCCGGACTTTTTATAGGCTGTGTTTTGTCAAACCTGTTTTTCGGCGGACTGGGGATGATTGATTTGATTTTCGGAAGTCTTTCAACGCTTTTGGCTGCATATTTAACGTATAAATTAAAAAACAAGGGAAAGCTGGTTGCGCT
>CABUQL010000096.1 GCA_902493665.1 uncultured Eubacteriales bacterium | reverse complement strand
AGTCGAGATATGTCAGCGAGCATGTTGCGGCGGAAATTGACGAAGAAATACGCACAATTATCGACGATTGCTTTAATAAATGTAAAGATTTAATAAGTTCTCATATGGATAAGCTTGAAAATGTTGCTCAGGCGCTTATGAAATACGAAAAAATTTCAGGCGAAGAATTTGAAATCATTTTTAACGGCGGAAAAATCAAAGATGAAGCCGAAGAAGAAAATAAAAATTCTGAAACCGTTTCAAGCGAAATAGATGAAAACGATAAACCCGGCGATAACGGTTCTGATTTAAACTAAAAATATAAAAAGCCATCGACAGGTGGCTTTTTTATGTGTTTCGGCATTATTACGATTGAATTTTTTTAAAAGTTTTGTTATAATAGTATCAGCGGAGATGAATATATGTTAAATCTAAAAAAAATAGAAATTGATGATAAAGCTTTGTTTGACAGTAAAATAAACTTCTCATATGAAAATTCCGAATCATCATTTGCAAATTTATTTATGTGGCGTTATGTTTCGGACAACAAGTTTACCATCATCGATGATGCACTTTGTGTGTTTTACCGTAAATCTGATGGGAGAGAGGCATGTTGTTTTCCGTTTGGAAAGTGCAATGTGAAAGAAGTTGTACTTAAAATTAAAAAGTATTTTGATGAAAAAAATATCCCGTTTATAATGGAAAGCGTCGCCGAAAACGAGAAGAATATTTTGATGAATGAATTTAAAGATCAATTAATTGTTATAGAAGATGAAAATCTTGCCGATTACGTTTATACATCTGACAAACTTATAAATCTTTCTGGGAAGAAACTTCATGCAAAAAGAAATCATATAAATAAGTTTAAGTCACTTTATAATTACGAATATGTAAGTTTGGATAAGGATTTATACGCAAAATGTGTTAGCAAGGCAAAAGAATGGCTTTTAAGAAAATATCTTCCCGAAGATAAAGATTTTGCATCTGAAATGAATGCACTTTTGCAGATTTTAAATAATTATGATAAGCTTAATCTAAAGGGCGGTGCGATTTTAATTGACGGTAACATTGCAGCTTTTTCACTCGGTGAAAGGCTTAATGATACAACTTTTGCGGTTCACATTGAAAAAGCCGATACAGATTATGAAGGCTCGTACACCGTTATCAACAACGAATTTTCATCGCATGAATGCAAAGATTTTGAATTTGTAAACAGGGAAGAAGATATGGGCATAGAAGGGATTCGCAAAGCCAAAAAGTCATATATCCCCGACAAAATGATTAAAAAATATAAAATTGAATTTAAGGAGCAAAACATATGATCGGTATATTTTTAGCAGACGGATTTGAAGAAATTGAAGCATTGGCGGTTGTTGATATTCTGAGGCGTGCAGAGATTAATGTTAAAACAATTTCAATTAAAAACACAAACAGTGTAACAGGTTCGCACAAAATAACCGTTCTTGCCGATGAGATTATCGATGACATTGATTTAAACGGTCTTGACGGATATATTTTGCCCGGCGGAATGCCAGGAACCGTTAATCTCGGTAATTGCAAAAAACTTTGTGATGCGCTTATTTTGGCAAATAACAACAAAAAACTTGTCAGTGCAATTTGCGCCGCACCTTCCGTGCTTGGCGGTTTAAGGATTCTATCAGGTAAAAAAGCAACGTGTTATCCCGGTTATGAAAACAAGCTTATCGGTGCCGACGCCACCGGCAAAAGGGTAGAGCAGGACGGAAATGTGATAACCTCAAAAGGTGCCGGAACTGCACATGATTTCGGTTTTGAAATTGTAAAATTTGTAAAAGGAAAAGATAAAGCAGATGAAATCAGAGCCTCAATGCAGTACTAATTTCAGTACTAAAAAAGATATCAGAAAAAATATGCTCTCAAAGCGAAATTTGATGAACAGTAATGAAGTCAGAGAGTATTCCGACGAAATTTTCGAGAATTTCTGCGATTTAAACTTTGATTTTCAAAGCGTTATGATTTATTTAAGTTTTAAAAACGAAGTGATGACAGAACGATTTATTTCGCAGTTTAAAATTGCTAAAAAAGATGTTTCAATTCCATACTGCATTGATGACTCATCTATGGATGCCGTAAAACTTGTTGATTTTGATGAATTTAAAGTTAATAAATACGACATATTGGAGCCCGAAAATCCTGTAAAAATCAATAAAAACACCATTGAACTATGCATCATTCCCGGAGTTGCATTTGACGGATTTGGAGCAAGAATAGGATTTGGAAAGGGTATTACGACAGATTTTTGAAGGACACAAACATTTTAAAAATCGGCCTTTGCTACGACTTTCAAATTATGAAAAGTCCATTGCCGAGCGATATAAATGACATTAAAATGGATTATATAATTTCCGAAAAAAGGATTATAAAATTATGACTTATGAAATCAACTTTCTTATTTTAATTGTATTTGTTTTACAGTTTTTTGTCGGTATCGGCGCAAATTTTTTGTTTAAAAACGGTATTTCTGAGTATTTGCAGGTTTACATAACACAGGTTATACCGATATTTTTGCCGGCGCTTTTTTGTTGCCTGACTAACAAAAATGGCTTTGACGAATACAAACGTGACGGCAAAATAACACCCATTAAAATTATATGCGTCATCATTTTGGCGCTTTGCGTAAATTTTATGGTAAGTATTTTTATTGAAAAAATTTATGGACCGATTCTTTTAATGTTTATAAAAGAGCCGTTTGCCTCAAGCGCATCACTTTTGCCGGACGGTGGATTTGATATTGCCCTAAATATCATTTTTATATGTTTTATTCCGGCAATTTTCGAGGAAATCCTCTTCAGGGGCGTTGTACTCACACGTTATGAAAGCATTTACGGCAGCAAATCTGCCATATTTATGTGCGGACTTGTATTTGCGCTTATGCATGCAAATATTCAATCTGTTGTTCAGCAATTTATAATCGGCTCATTTTTGTCTTACATAGTAATCAGGTATAATTCAATATATCTTGGAATGATAGCTCATTTTGTGCTTAACTTTACAACACTTTGCCTCAACATAGCAGGGGAGGCAAACCAGTCTGGCCTTAGCTTTTTAACTGACCATTCGCTCAAAACTTTTATAATTTGCGCACTTGTAATTTTCGGTGTAATGGTTTTAACACAAAAAACACAAAAGAAAATGTATTTTAAAAAAAGCAGTACATCTGCTAAAGAAAAAAGAAAAGAAAAACTTTTGTTATATGTAATCATTTTGCTTTTTGCAGTAATTCAGATTTTATCATTGCTTTCTTAAATCAAAAAGAAACAATATTTGATTAATTTTAGAATAGAAAACTGCGGATTTGACAGTCGAAATCAGCTCAACCTACAAATAGGGCAACTGGGAAAATGATATAGTTAATTGCGCAAAATTAAAATTTTGCGCAATGGGAGGTAATAAAAATGGTGGATTTAAACAGAATATACGAAGAGTGTCCTCAATTTTTAAAAGATTACCTTATATATATGTCTGTTATTAAAGGCAAATCTGAAAATACTATAAAAGAATATTTTTATGACCTCAGAATGTTTTTACGCTATCTTCTTTATTCAAATAAAATTTCTTCTAAAGAAGATTTTTTGAAAGCTCCGATTACGGATTTTGATTTTAATCTTATTAAAAAAGTTCAGCTTACAGATTTGTATTCATTTATGGCTTATGTTAACAACGAACATTCATCTGACGATTGTTACCGTGCCAGAAAAGTTGCGAGTTTAAAATCGTTTTTTAATTATCTCTTTATAAAGGAAAAATCAATTGACGAAAATCCTGCGGCAAATCTTGATACTCCAAAAATAAAAAAACGTCTGCCAAAATATCTTTCCCTTGAGCAAAGCATAAATTTATTGAAAGTTATTGACGGCGAATTCAAAGAACGAGATTTGGCGATTTTTATAATTTTTTTAAATTGCGGTTTGAGATTATCCGAGTTAGTCGGTATTAACATAACAGATATAAATTTTACAAAAAGAACTCTGAGAGTTACGGGTAAAGGAAACAAAGAAAGAGTTGTTTTTCTTAATTCACTTTGTATGGAAGCAATTGAAAACTATATGCAGGTGCGTCCCGCAGACGGATTAAAATATGAGGACCGAAACGCCCTTTTCATCAGCAAAAAAATGCGCAGAATGAGCAACCGCATGGTTGAACTTCTTGCAAAAAAATACTTTGAAAAAGCCGGAATCGACGCTACCGTTTATACTCCGCACAAACTGCGTCATACTGCAGCAACAATTATGTACCGTGACGGAAATGTTGACATAAGAACCTTGCAGGAACTTTTAGGCCATGCGAGTTTGTCTACAACTCAGCTTTATACCCATGTCAAAAACGAGGATTTAAAAAACGCAGCAGAAAAAAATCCGCTTTCTTCGCTGAAACTTGATTAAATTGAAACTTAATTAATACAAAACCCGAATAATTAAAATTGAAATAAGTTTTAATTTTAAGATGAAACCAAAGTTTTAAATATTAATACAGTTTAAAACACCAAAACCTCCCGAAAAACGGGAGGTTTTTTAATAAGTAAATTTCTTAAAAGTCCCCTACTCTTGTTTCGAACTTTTGTTTTTGTACTCCAAAAATACGCCAAGCGCCATTATAACAGTATATACAACGAGATAATACACAACAGATAATTTATGTGCATATATTGATGCAACAACCATAAAAACCGATGCAAGTATTGCAACCGTCGGCATTATGAAACGCTTAAAAACGCCAAATTCCTTTTCTTTAACCATAAATGTAAAAAGAATTGGTATATACATTGCATAAATTGTTACTATCGGAAGCTCGGAACTGTCAAAATTAAACGGTGCAAACCAGCCTGTCGAAAGATTTGCGCCATAGAAAAATGTAAGCCAGAGCATGCACATTAAAAGTCCCATAATACCTGAGTTTTGCGGCATTTGAGTCATTTCGTCGACAGAACGAAGCATTTCGTGTTTGGGACCTTCTTTCCTTGCCGCAATTGAATAAAACCCTCTTACGCAGCCGAGCATCAACCCGTTAAGCGTTCCCAGGCAGGATATCGTGATAAACGTAAGTATAATTCGTCCGCCCGAATTGCCGAAGATTTTTGTAAATGCCAAAATGGCGCTACCTTCTTTTGCAGTCATAATCTCTTCTGTGGTAAGCGATGAAGAAATTCCGACGTAATACAAAACATAGGTTGCCATAACAAAGAGCGAACCGAATATAAGCGCCAGCGGAAGTGTTCTTTTTGCATCTTTTAATTCCGAGTTTATGCATGTTGCAATTATCCAGCCGTCATAGGCAAAAGCCGCAGCAACAACTCCTGAAAAAAGCGAAGTTGACGAAAAAGGCGCAGACGAAGCATATTGGAAATTGGCGGACATTGTGCCGCTTACAGCTCCAGAAATAATTCCGAAAATTACAATGAATATAAGCGGAATAAGTTTTATAATTGTTGTTGTAATCTGAAAATATCCCGCAATCTTTGGAGCTATTGTGTTTACCGCATATGAAACAATAAGAAACAGTGCAGCGATTGTCATACATTCTCCACCGGTTATGTCCCACCCGGCGAGTACCGCAAAATAACGTGCAGATACCCATGCCAAAACCGATGTCAGTGTCTGGTAATAAATGGTTGCCATAAACCAACCGAAGAAATAACCATACTTCTTGCCGAGCGTTGCTTCGGCATAATCAACAATTCCGTTGATTTTTTCGTATTTGGAAGCCATTACTCCGAATACATAAGCACAAGATGTCATAATAAGTCCGCCTATTATCCAGGAATAAATACCTGCAATGAGGTTGCCGTTCGTTTCAGCTAAAATCTTTTCGGCTTTAAAAAACACGC
>CABUQL010000095.1 GCA_902493665.1 uncultured Eubacteriales bacterium | reverse complement strand
GTATTTGATGTTTGCCATTTCAAAAAGTCCCTGAATTTTTCCGTCTTCGCCGTTTTTTCCGTGAAGAACCGCAAATGCAACGTCGATTTTAATTTTTTCGCCCGTTTCGCATAAGATGAGCGAACTGTCACAGTCGGAAAGATTTACTGTAACTTTTTTTAAGCTGTCGTTAAACCATGTGTCTGATGCAATGTTTTTTATATCTCCGTCATATAATCGCCATTTTCCGTCACGTGTTATGCCCACGCACACAATGTCGTATTTTTCTTTGTTAAGATTATTTAAAACCGATGAAACCGATTTAAGTGAAATTTCATATTCTGTCGAATTGCCTCCGAACAAAACGCAAAGCTTTGTTTTCAATGCTTATGCCTCCCAAAACGTGTTATTACTTAACAGTATATCATATTTATGCTTAAAATCCAATATTTATTTTAATTTTTATTAAAATGTTACAGTATTTTTTAAAGATGCGCCTTATCTTTTATTTGACACGAAATACTTTGTCTGTTATAATTTTATTGATTAAACAAAAGATGAGGGGGATATTATGGCTTCTATAAGGCTTAACAAGAAAATATCGTTGGTGCCGCTTTCACTGACATTTGTTGATAAATATCTTCCGAAGGCCAATCCGGCATACGTAAAAATTTATATATATGCACTTCGCTTCTCGCTTGTTCCGGCATCGGATTTTTCCGTGGAAAAGGCGGCAAAAGACCTCGGAATTTTAGAGAGCGATGTTATAAATGCTTTTGAATACTGGAAAGAGCAAAATGTAATTAAATTTGAAATGCAAAACGGCGAATATTACATAGAGTTTTTAGACCTTGACAAATCCGAAAAAACATCATCGTCTGCATCTTCGGAGGGCGAAAAAGACAAAAAAAGACCGAGATATTCCACAAAAGAAATAAATCTTTACATGGAAAAAGACAAATCGGTAAAAGAAATGTATCTTCTTGCCGAAAAAATACTTGCAAGACCGCTCAGCACAACCGAAATAACAACGATTTTCAGTTTTTATGACTGGCTGGGTCTTCCCAAAGACGTTGTTTTAATGCTTTTGGAACACTGTGCGTCCTTAGAAAAAACAAATATCAGATATGTTGAAAAAGTTGCGCTCGGCTGGGCGCAAAACGGCATAAACACCGTGACGAAAGCCAAAAAATATCTTGATAAATTTGCGCAGTCAAAAGCAATGGAAACAAAAATAAAAAAAATACTTCAGATAGGTGACAGAAAGTTTACCGATACCGAATTAAAATATGTAAACTCGTGGATAAACGAATTAAAAGCAACTGAAGAAACAATAAAAAAAGCATATGAAATAACAATTATGAACACGTCAAAACTGTCTTATCCTTATCTTAATTCCGTTCTTAAATCGTGGGCGGAAAACGGCGGAGAATTTAAGCCGAAAAGTGCGGTGCAAAGCGCAGCGCCGAAGAAAAAAGGATTTAACAATTACAGCGAAGACAGAAATTTGAGCGATTTTGAAAAACAAATGCTGGAAAAAAGACTCGGAAATAAGGCGGGAACAAAATGAGATACGAAAATGCGGTAGTTAAGAAAATATCGGATATTTACGAAAATTTAAAAAAAGAGCGTGAAGAGAGCGCCGAAAAAAGAAAACGCGAAATTTATGCAAAATTTCCGAGAGTTAAAGAAATAGACGACGAGATAGCTCTCAGCGCAATAAGGGTTGCGTCAAAAATTGCAGAGGGCAATCACACCGTTGAAGAACTTTCAAAAGAGCTTATGGAAACCCTTAAAAGGCTTAAAACGGAAAAAGGCAACATTTATAAGAAAAACAACATTCCGCTTGATTACACCGACGAAAAATACGTTTGCGAAAAGTGCAAGGATACGGGATTTATAAAGAACGAAAGATGCAAATGTTTTTACGAATATCTTGCAAAATCCGTTTATGAGCTTTCAAATATTCCGGCAAATGCAAAGAACGAAACTTTTTCAAAGTTTAATTTTGATTTTTACTCAAAAAGCATTAATCCCAAAACGGGGATATCGGATTATGACAATGCAAAAAGCGTTTTTGAGGGCTGCAAAAAGTTCTGCGAAAATTTCGGAAAAAATAACGATAATCTTTATATCTGCGGAAACACGGGAGTCGGCAAAACGTTTCTCACAAACTGCATAGCACAGGAGCTTATTAAAAACGGATTTAATGTTTTGTATCAGACCGCATATAAAACTTTTTCGTTTTTGGACGACTATAAGTTTGGGAAAATTGACAGAGAAAGCAACCAGTTTTTGTTTGATTTAATATATGACTGCGACCTTCTTATAATAGACGATCTCGGAACGGAATTTATCACGCAGTATACGCAGGCGGCGTTTTTTGATATTTTAAATACAAGAATTGCCGAAAACAAAAGCACTGTTATAAGCACAAATCTTTCAATCAAAGAACTTTCCGATATGTATTCGCCGAGAACCGCATCGAGAATTGCGGGCGATTTTACACTTCTTCATATTTTCGGCGAGGACATCAGAATTAAAATGAAACTGTCGGATTAATGAATCGAAAAATCTGCAGGTTTTAAAATTGTTATTGTGTTAATTTAAATATTACTAAAAAAGCTGAAACAAATTTTTGTTTCAGCTTAATTTTTAAAACCAAAAAAGTTATGAAAAATAAATTTCTTTTCATAACTTTTTTGCCGACAGATTATTTTAATAAATCATCAACAGAAATGTTGAATATTTTTGAAAATGCAAGCAGTTCAATATCTGTCACAAACCTTTTTCCGCACTCTATTCGCTGAATTGCATTTTTGTCCACATCAAGACCCGAAAGCTGCAATCTTTCAGCCAGAATTCTTTGTGAAATATTTGATTCTTTTCTTAATTTTGCAATTGTCCTTCCGCAAATGTTGTTCAGTCCGTCTTCGGTTTTATTAATAAACATAAAACTTCTCCTTTTTGACATTCACTACTTGTCAATAAAGAAATTATATGCTATAATAATAACAAAAATGACATTCACAAAATGTCAAAAATGAGGAGGCTGTCATGAAATCTTGTTTAAAATGCGATAAAAAAATCACAGAAGAAACAGATGTTTGCCGCAAATGCAGCTGTACTCAAGAGCGGAAAGAAACAAAAAATGATGACGGCACAGGGGGTTTTGTATGGGCTTTACTGGGGTTTTTTATTCCCGTTGCGGGACTCATTCTTTACCTTATCTGGAAAGAAATAAGTATTTAAAAGTATCATTTTCCTCTTGATAAGTTAACGCCTGCAATTCCGCCGAGCGCACCGCAGATTATTCCTGTTATAAGCATTGAAATTATGCTTTTTTGAGAGCCGAGGTCGTTAAAAAACGAAATTGATATTACATAAAGAATACTCATATATATAATTCCCGTTATCATTCCGTGAAGGTAGCCTCTTGTTTTGTTTTTCGACGAAACGAGCGCCGCCGAAAATGCAATTGACAAAACGGTAATAACGCTTACCGTACCGCCGAGATAACTTTCAGAAACAGGGGTATATGTAAAAATCAGTGCAGCGGCAAAAATGAGAATAAGCGAAAAAACATATCCCCACAAAATGCCTTTTGTTAAAATAACCGCTTTTCTTGAAAAAGTAACATCCTGCGATAAATCAGATTTCATAAAAATCTCCATTCCGCCGCTAAATGCCGGCATAAAATGATTAGACCCCGGCCCGATACGCAATCAAAGCTTGCCGCCGGTGAGTTTTTAAACCTTGTATTTACGATAATAACCTCTTATTCGTACTGCAGTGGCAACGAACGTCACACAAAAATAAAACCCTTCCGAATTGCCTTATGTTAAAGACTATTCGAAAGGGTTAATTTTAATTCCGCTTTTTTAATTTATGTCAGTTGTTTTTTGATTTTATTAACCTTCAAACGGTTTTTCAACTTCTCTTACTGCCCATTTTGAAATCTTAATAAAAGATTTTTCCGAAGCGCTTCCTGTTTCTATAACAAGCTCTTCATCTTTTATTGATGTGATTTTTCCGTGGATTCCGCCGATGGTAATGATTTTATCGCCGACAACTAGCTGTGAAAGCATTTCTTTTACAAGTTTGTCCTTTTTTCTCTGAGGACGTACTAGAATAAAGTAAAATATTGCAATCATTGCAACGGGCAACAGTATCATTGAATAAAGGTCCTGTGCTGGCATTTATATACACCTCCAAATTTATATCTTTATAAGTATATCCCAAATTTTGTTATTTTGCAATACTTTTTTTAAAATGTTCACAATGCGTTCACAAATTTCATATCATAACTATGTATGAAACTCGGCACCGAAGAATTAAACTAAGCTTTTTTTAGCATTTGGTGCCAAATGCAAAGAGGTGAAAAAATGAGTAAAAATCAACTGATAATCGGCGGAGATAAAAGAATGGTTTACTGCGCCGATTTTCTTGGTAAATCAGGCTTGAAAACTTATGCTTACGGCTTTTCGGATTTTGATTTTAAAAGAGATTTTTTCATAAGCGAAAATCTTTTTTCATATGTGAAAAATGCAGATACGGTTATTTTGCCGACTCCTTTTTCAAAAGATAACACTTTTGTTTTTTCGCCGCTTTGCGATGAAAAAATTTTAATATCCGACGTTTTGAAAAATATGAAAAAAGGCGCTTTTCTTTTCGGAGGAAATTTGTCCGAAGGTGTTTTGGAAGATGCAAAAAAATATAAAATTTTTGCGTTTGACATTTTAAAAGACGAAGAACTTGCCGTAAAAAATGCTTCGCTTTGCGGCGAAGGCGCGCTTTTGTATGCAATTTCTTCAAGTGACAAGTCGCTTTTGTATTCAAACTGCCTTGTCACAGGATTCGGAAGAATAGGAAAAACAAGTGCAAACATCTTTAAAAATATTTGCGCAAAAACATATGTGTATGCAAGAAAAGAAACGGACAGGGCATATATTATGTCTTACGGATATATACCGGTTTCAAACGAAAACCTGAAAAATGAAATAGAAAATATCGATATTGTTATAAACACGGTTCCGTATATGATTTTTGATGAAGGCATAATTTCAAATATGAAAAATGATGCGGTTATAATCGATACGGCGTCTTACCCCGGCGGAGTCGATAATGTTGCCGCTTTAAAACACGGAATAAAGACGGTCAGTGCGCTTGCGCTTCCCGGAAAAGTTTCGCCCGCCGATGCAGGATTTTTTATGGGCGGGGCAGTTTTAAAAATATTAAGTGAGAACGGAGGGAAAAAATGCTTGAAAATTTAAAAATCGGTTTTGCAATGACGGGTTCGTTCTGCACATTCTCAAGAGTTTTAAAGCAGCTTGAAGCTTTAAAAAAAACGGGTGCGGATATTTTCCCCATTATGAGCGATATTTCATATACAACGGACACAAGATTCGGAAAAGCAAAGGATTTTGTGCAAAAAATCGAAGAAATAACCGGTAAAAAAATTATTACGTCAATAAAAGATGCCGAGCCGATAGGTCCGAAAAACTATCTTGACGCTTTAATCATTGCGCCGTGCACGGGAAACACGCTTTCAAAAATCGCGCTTGCAATGACAGATACCACCGTTGCAATGGCGGCAAAGGCAACACTCAGAAATCAGAAACCTGTAATAATAGCAGTTTCCACAAACGACGGACTTACATCGAGCGCAAAGAACATTGCCGCAGTTTTAAATATGAAAAATGTTTATCTTGTGCCGTTCGGACAGGACGATTCAAAAAACAAACCGACGTCAATTGTTGCAAAAATGGAGCTTATTGTGGACACAACAAAAGAGGCGGTTTTAAAAAAGCAAATTCAGCCGGTAATAAGAGGTTAGGAAAATATATTGCGCCTAGGCAAACGAGACTCGAACACGCATTGCCCGGCGATGGATGTTTTTGCAATCTTTCAGCTTGTCGGATT
>CABUQL010000094.1 GCA_902493665.1 uncultured Eubacteriales bacterium | reverse complement strand
TTCCGTTCCGCTTGAATGGATAACATTTGAAAACGGACACGATGTTTTTGAGGCGGAGATAAAGGTTTCCGATTTCTGTGACAGTAACGGCGGACTTTTCTTTTACAGATATGAGTTTAAGACATATTACGGCGAAAGATATTGCGTTTCGGACGGTTTTTCGGAGCTTTCGGTCAACGCTCTTCCGTCGGAAAGACAACTGCTTGTTTATGACACAGACAACGAAATAACATATTCTCCGAAAGGGATAATATATCATATCTTTGTCGACCGTTTTCGCCGCAGCGGAAAATGTGAAATAAAGAAATCTTCCGTGCTGAACGAGAATTGGGAAAACGGTATCCCCGAATACGCAAAGAAAAACGGGGATTTTCTGAAAAACAACACGGTGTTCGGCGGCGACCTTTACGGCATTGTCGAAAAACTCGATTACATCAAAAGTCTCGGTACGGAACTCATCTATCTCAGCCCGATATTCGACGCTTACTCAAATCATAAATACGATACGGGCGACTATATGCGGGTCGATGAATCGTTCGGCGGCGACGAGGCGCTCGATCTGCTTATATCGGAAGCGAAAAAACGCGGTATCGGCATAATTCTTGACGGCGTTTTCAATCACACAGGAGACGACAGCGTTTATTTTAACAGATACGGCAATTATCCCGACACGGGCGCATATCAAAGCGAAAAATCGCCGTATTATAATTGGTATACGTTCAGGCATTTTCCCGATGATTACGAGTGCTGGTGGAACATCAAAATTCTGCCCCGTGTCCGCTGCGACGAGCCGTCATACAGGGAGTTTGTCTGCGGCGACGGCGGCGTGCTTGAAAAATGGATGCGAAAAGGTGTACGCGGCTTTCGCCTTGATGTTGCGGACGAACTTTCCGACGGTTTTATTGCGTCAATACGCAAAAAAATCAAGAAAGAGACCTCGGACGGCGTTCTTTACGGCGAGGTGTGGGAAAACGCTTCAAACAAGGTTGCGTATTCGACCCGTCGAGAATATTTCCGAGGAAAAGAACTTGATTCCGTTATGAATTACCCGCTTCGAAAAGCGGTTATAGAATATCTTCGAAACGGAAATGCGGCGCAGTTCAAAACTCTGTTGTATGACGTTTACGGGACTTATCCGCCGTTTGCCGCACGGCTTTTGATGAATTTTCTCGGCACGCACGACACAGAGCGCATAATCACGGCGCTTGCCGCCCCGCCGTGGGACGGAAAGTCAAATGATGAACTTGCGGTTCTGAAAATGAACGAGAATGAGCGGGCAAGGGGAGAAAAACTTGTAAAACTTGCGCTTGCGCTCGTATTTACCGTTCCCGGAGTTCCCTGTGTCTTTTACGGAGATGAAGTCGGTGTTGAGGGCTATCATGATCCGTTTAACCGCAGGACTTTCCCTTGGGGACATGAAAATTGTTCGCTTGCGGACTTTTTGCGGACGCTTTCCGTAATTCGTGCCGAAAACAGCGTTTTCAAGGACGGGGATTTCCGCATTTGCGAGGCAACTGCCGAGTATCTTATTCTCGAACGTAAAAACGCCGACGGCGGCATATTGACGGTTGTAAACCGCTCCGACAAAACGTTGACGCTTGCGTTTGAAAATCCCGTTCTGAGTCTGCTGAACGGCGACGAAGTGTCAGTTATTACTGTTTCGGGCTTGACCTGTTCAATGCTCCGCTTTGACGGCGAAACGCCCGATTATGAGATAGAATAAACACTTAAATACAAAAAATCGGTGAGCGTTCGCTCACCGATTTTTTATAAAATCAAAGGAGAAAAAAATGGCAAAATATGGTTATGTTCGTGTTTCAAGCACGGATCAAAATGAGGACAGGCAAATAGTGGCTCTGAATAAATATAATATCCGCCATGAAAATATATTTATTGATAAGCAATCGGGAAAGAATTTTGAAAGAAACGAATATAAACGCTTATTACAAAAAATAAAAAAAGGAGATGTGTTGTTTTTAATAAGTATTGATCGTTTGGGACGAGATTATAAACAAATACAAGAACAATGGCAGTATTTGACGAAAGTAAAGGAAATAGATATAGTTGTTTTGGATATGCCTTTACTTGACACAAGAAGGGAAAAGGATTTACTTGGAACATTCATATCTGATATAGTATTGCAAATACTTTCTTTTGTTTCACAAAATGAAAGAGAAAACATAAAGAGGAGACAAGCAGAGGGAATATCTGCCGCACAGAAGAGAGGTGTTATATTCGGGCGTCCAAAAACCGACTTACCGCTTGATTTTTTAGATATAGTTAAACGTTGGAAAGAAAGAAAAATTTCAACAAAAGAAGCAATTACATTGTGTGAAATGAGCCGAGCAACATTTTATAGAAAAATTCGATCCGAGTATTTATTGTAAAAAAAAATTAAGAGTCTCAAAAAGTAGACAATTTGAGACACTTAATTTTTCTACATTTTAACACATAAAAGCAAAAAATGCAACCCTTTGTCATGAAAATGTTGAAAAATAATCAAATTAACTCGGTTGAAATTATGTTTTTATAAGTCTGCTTTTTGAGACAAAAGGAGGATTTATGGGTGAAACAATAGGAACAAAGGCTTTCGCCGAAAAATTTGGGGTAAAACAGAGTACTGTGGCACGTTGGTGTCGAGAAGGGCGGTTGGAGGCAACACAAGACTCTCCTGGAAGTCCTTGGCATATTTCTGTTGATGCGAACCCCCCTCAAGACCGTAGAAAAAAAGGGGGAAAATAGGCAATGAATGATGATCCGTCGCCAGAACAAATCGTTGCAGATACTTCTTCTGATGACATTGTTAAAAGTAATCAATTTAAACAAAAAAAACAAATAAACAAAATTATACTAATTTGCGGAATCACTTTCCTGCTTTTAATCATTGCTATTGTTTGCATTATGTTTGTTCCGAGATTGCAGAAAACAGTAGATGATTACTTAGCAGTTGGTGATTATTCAAAGGCGTATCATGTTGCAAAAACAGATGAAGAAAAAAGTGGAGTTATAAGGGAGAATACAATTGCGGTTTGCAGTGCATTGTGTTTAGATGTTCTGAAAGACTCTGAGTCATTTTGTTTAAGGGATGGATGGTACGACGGTGAAAAAAACGCAGTTATAAAAGTATCTGCCAACAATAGTTTTGGAAATACCGTTGTTAATTATGTTTTATTGTTTTACGACGATTCAAGTTGCAGCTGGACTATATTTGATTCTTATGCTGACCTTAACAATGAAAAAATTGCGTCTTACGATGATATTGCAAAGAGATTTGAAAAAGGTGTTCATAATTTGGGGTTATTAACAATTAAGGAAACGATGCTTTCGCAAAACAAAATTGATAAATATGGGATTTATAGAATCAACAATATTTACAAGGAGAATGCTCTTGAAAATATCAAGTTGTGCATTGAATCTATTCCATGAGACTGATATTTTAATGAAAAATACAATAAAAGGAAATAAAGAAAAATGAAAAAAACAGTTTTAATTTGTATCATAACTATAATAATATGTCTTGCATTTTCAGGTTGTTCACATACGCATGTCTTTGGAGACTGGAAAATCACAAAACAAGCGACATGTAAAGAAGAGGGGGAACGTGTCAGATCTTGTGAATGCGGTGAAATACAAACTGAAAAGATAGAATTAACAGATCATAAATGGAAAGCCGCAACCTGCACATCTCCAAAGATATGTACAGTTTGCAATGCAAAAGAAGGAAGTTCCTTAGGACATAATAAATATGGATATTCCTGTTCAAGATGTGGAATAAGCCTTGTTACAAAAAAGGATGTTCCAAATATTATTGATATAACATCTCTTAGATATTATATTGATAGTCTCGGTGGAATGGATCAATATATAACTTTTAAGAACAAGAGTTCCTCAAAAACAATCAAATATGTTTATTTTGATGTATCTTTCTATAATACCGTTGGGGATATAACTAAGAATGAGATAGGCGGAGATTCAAATGTCGTTTTGCAATATACCGGTCCATTAAAACCCGGACGTTCGTCTGGAAAAATCACATGGGAAACATGTTTTTATTGCAAGGATTTTGGAGGAAAAATGAAGTTCAACTCAATTAAAATTGAGTACACCGATGGTTCTAAAATAACACTTGAAGAATCCATGGCTGACTACGCTGTGTCCTCATGGCGGTGAAGATTGACTTAAGACTTAAAGATTCAATATAAATCCACGTTCTTCTAATAAAAATCTCTTAGAGTCCGTTTTGAAATGGTTATGTAAACGGGCACTAAGGGATTTTTTGAGCTTAAAAACTATACTTTTACTCTGTTTCCGAGACGGCTTTTTACGAGCGACGAAAGACCGAGCGCCAGCGCGAGTTTTGCGAGGTCAAACGGAATGTACGGCACAACGCAGAGCATGAGCGCGGGGAAGAAAGATGTTTTTGTGCTTATCACGAACCATACCGTGCCGAAAAAGTAGGCAACGGCAAGTCCCGCAATGAGCAGGATTATGCGTTTCCATATTGCCGAAAACTTCGGGTATGCGGTAAGCCCCGCAAGAAAAGCAAGCCCCAAAAATCCGATAATGTATCCGCCCGTCGGTCCCGCAAGTTTTGCAAATCCGCCCGCGAATCCCGAAAATACGGGAACGCCTATCGCGCCGATGACGATATACAGCGCCGTTGCGGGAACGGAAACTTTTGCGCCGAAGATCAGCGAGAATAAGGAGATTACAAAAATAGCGAGCGTGAACGGGATAGTGGGGGACAGCGGGTTCGGTATCGCCCACGGCGCGGTCACGCAAAGAATTGCGGCGATAAGTGCGATGTAAACAAGTGTTCTGAGTTTTTGGTTTTTCATAGTTTTCCTTTCACGCTGACTTCTCCCGAGTCAAGCGTTTTTATCTTCTCATTTTCTTTTACGATAAGCCGTCCGTTTTCGTCAACGTCAACAGCCGTCGCTTCGTGCGTCACTCCGTTTTTTACAAACGTAACGGTCTTGCCGAGCAGGAACATTCGGCTTTTGTATTCGGAAATCCCGTTTCCGTTCGAATAAAGGTTTTTCGTTATTTCAGCGATAAGACATTCGCGTTCCGCCGTCTCGTTTTCGGAGAACAGATACCCGGCTTTTTCTTTCAGCTCGTCGGGCAGGGAAGCGACGCTTCCTCTGAAATTTATTCCGATGCCGACGACTGCCGCATTTTTTGCGGGGACGGCTTCGCAGAGTATTCCGCAAATCTTTTTGCCGTTCAGATAAACGTCGTTGACCCATTTTATCGCAGGCTTTTTGTTCGTCAGACTTTCGATAGCCTTGCACACGGCGACCGCCGCAGACGTCGTGATTTTTCCCGGATTGAAAATATCAACATTCGGCAAAACCGCCGTCATATATATTCCGTTTTCGGGGGAGAAGAACGATTTCCCAGAACGTCCTTTTCCTTTTATCTGCTTATCGGCAACAAACAAAGTTTTCTCTGCGTCGTGTTCTTTCAAAAACGCTTTCGCGTCTTCGTTTGTCGAACCCGTTTCGTCGCAGACAAAAATTTTTACTTCGTCACCGAGCAGTTCGCTTAATCTTTTCTCATTTATCTTCATTGCCGTAATATTTTGTTTCGACCTCATATAGGCTTTTTTCCGTTCCGTCGCATTCAAGGTCTTTTCCGAACGGTTTCCAGCCTGTTTTGTCGTAATATTTCTTCAAATCGGTATACAGATACACTTTTTCATAACCGAGTTTTTTCGCATATTCAACCACCGCTTTTTGCAGCAACGCTCCGAAATGCCTTTTTCTGTATTCGGGTTTAACATAAAGCAACGCAAGCCACGGGCAGAGATCCTGCCTTGTCATCAGGTCGCTTCTCCAAAGCCCGCACGTTCCCGCAAAACGCCCTTTCACGGTCAGAATGAACGTTTTCGGCAGCGCGGTTTTT
>CABUQL010000093.1 GCA_902493665.1 uncultured Eubacteriales bacterium | reverse complement strand
GCAAAAAGCGGTGTCTCATATGTTGCACAGCCCGGCGGTTCAATCCGTGACGACAATGTTATTGAAACCTGCAATAAATACGGTATGGCAATGGCATTTACAAAAATGCGCCTTTTCCATCATTAATTCAGGCATCTGAAACTCGAATGTAACAGCCTCTAATTGGTTAATGCCTTGTCAGACTTGAAAGGCGCAAAGCTTTTCTTCGGCACTGCACGGCAGAAAACAAAAATTTTCCTAAATTAAAGGTCAAAGAGTTTAAAAAATCAATTTTTTATAATATTTATTGCCTGTAATCTCTTATCATTCCTTGCTCTGCGGGTAAGAGAAATTTAATTACGGTTTATTGCCGATGCAGAGCGGCGGAATGGAGAGTAACGCGAAAGTTCCTTTCACGTTAGCCTCCGGCGGATAAAAGCCACCCGTGCGAAATTTTTTCTCGCAATGCTCGAAAAACGCACATGGGTTAAAAATCTCTTATCATTCCTTGCTCTGCGGGTAAGAGAAAATTATTACGGTTTATTGCCGATGCAGAGCGGCGGAATGGAGATTTTTATGAACATAATGGTTATAGGCGGCGGCGGAAGAGAGCACGCCATAATTAAAAAATTAAAAGAAAACAAAACTATAGAAAAAATTTACGCTCTGCCGGGTAACGGCGGAATTGCAAAAGACGCAGATTGCGTTGATATAGGTGCAAAAGATACCGAAAAAATTGTGGAATTTGCAGTTAACAACAACATTGATTTTGCCGTTGTTGCACCGGACGATCCGCTTGTGCTCGGAACGGTCGACATGCTTGAAGAAAAAGGCATTAAATGTTTCGGTCCGAGAAAAAATGCGGCAATAATAGAAGGCAGCAAGATTTTTTCAAAAAATCTTATGAAGAAATACAATATTCCCACTGCCGATTACGCAGTTTTTGAAAATGCAAATGACGCAATAAAATATCTTGAAAGCGCAAAAATCCCCACGGTTATAAAGGCAGACGGACTTGCGCTCGGCAAGGGCGTTATAATTGCCATGACAAGAGATGAGGCAATAAAGGCCGTTAAAGATATGATGGAGGACAAATGCTTCGGCGAAAGCGGCAGCAAAATTGTTATCGAAGAATTTTTGGAAGGCCCCGAGGTCAGCGTTTTGTCGTTTACCGATGGAAAAACTCTTGTTCCCATGATTTCGTCGATGGATCACAAAAGAGCGCTCGACGGCGACAAAGGCTTAAACACGGGCGGAATGGGCACAATTGCCCCGAATCCGTATTATACAAAAGAAATTGCCGATGAATGTATGGAAAAAATATTTATCCCTACAATCCGTGCAATGGAAAAGGAAGGAAGAACGTTTAAAGGATGTCTTTACTTCGGGCTTATGCTTACAAAAGACGGTCCTAAGGTTATTGAGTACAACTGCCGTTTCGGCGACCCTGAAACACAGGTTGTTCTTCCTCTTTTAAAAAGCGATTTGCTCGAAATTATGCTTGATATTGCAGACGGAAAGCTCGACGCGAAAAAAGTTGAGTTTTCAGATAAAAACGCATGCTGCGTTGTTATGGCGTCAAACGGATATCCGAAAAAATACGAAACGGGATTTTCGCTTACATACCCCGACGATATTTTGGCATTTGTTGCCGGCGCAAAAATAAAGGATAATAATCTTGTAACGGGCGGCGGCCGCGTTATAGGCGTAACGGCGGTTGATTCTGCGCTTGGCGGCGCAATTGAAAAAGCATACAAAGACGTTTTGAAAGTAAAATTTGAAAATGCATTTTACAGAAAAGATATAGGTCAAAAAGCGCTTAACGCTTTAAAAATAACCAAAAATAAATAAAACAGTGTGAGGTGTAATAATTGGTTTACAGAATTTACGTTGAGAAAAAAGATAACCTTGCAAACGAGGCAAAATCCTTAAAAAGCGATATTACAACGCTTCTTGGAATTAAAGGTCTTGAAAATGTGAGAATTATAAACCGCTATGACGTTGAAAACATTGATAAAGAGCTGTTTGATTACTGCAAAAACACTGTTTTTTCCGAACCGCAGCTCGATAATACTTCCGACGAAATAAGTCTTAAGGGAAACGAATTTGTATTTGCGGTTGAGTTTTTGCCCGGTCAGTTCGACCAGAGAGCAGACTCCTGTGCGCAGTGTATACAGATTATATCGCAGAAAGAGCGCCCGGCGGTTAAAACGGCAAAAGTTTACGTGCTTGAAGGAAATTTAGACGAAAAAGACATAAGCGCCGTTAAAAAATACGTTATAAACCCCGTTGAAGCAAGGGAAGCATCGCTTGAAAAGGCGCAAACGCTTGCGGTAAAATACGATATCCCCCAAAAAGTCAAAACTCTTAACGGATTTATCGATTTGGACAAAGACGGTCTTTTGGATTTTATAGACAAAAACTCTCTTGCAATGGATATTGACGATATTATGTTTTGCCAGAAATATTTTATTTCGGAAAAGAGAAATCCAACTATTACCGAAATAAAAATGATTGATACATACTGGTCGGATCACTGCCGACACACAACGTTTTTAACAACTATCGACAGTGTTTCTTTTGAAGATGAAAACGTTAAAAAAGCTTATGACGATTATATTGCAACAAGAAAAGAGCTTGGCAGAGAAAAGCCTGTAAATCTTATGGATATTGCCACAATTGCGGCAAAATATTTAAAGAAAACGGGCGACCTTAAAAAGCTTGATGAATCGGAAGAAATTAATGCCTGCACTGTTAAAATGAAGGTTGAAATCGACGGAAAAGACGAGGACTGGCTTCTTCTTTTCAAAAACGAAACGCACAACCACCCGACCGAAATCGAGCCCTTCGGCGGTGCGGCAACCTGCATAGGCGGCGCAATACGCGATCCCCTTTCGGGACGTTCTTACGTTTACTCGGCAATGCGTGTAACGGGTGCGGCAAATCCCTTAAAAAGCGTTGACGAAACGTTAAAAGGCAAGCTTCCCCAGAGAAAAATATGCAAAACCGCGGCAGACGGTTACAGTTCATACGGAAACCAAATCGGACTTGCAACATGTCAGGTTGATGAGATATATCACGAAGGATATGCGGCAAAACGTATGGAAATAGGTGCAGTTATTGCGGCGGCTCCTGCAAAAAATGTAAGAAGAGAATGTCCCAAAGACGGCGACATCGTTATACTTTTGGGCGGAAGAACGGGCAGAGACGGTCTCGGCGGTGCAACGGGTTCGTCAAAATCGCACAATATAGAATCGCTTGAAAGCTGCGGAGCAGAGGTTCAAAAAGGTAATGCGCCCGAAGAAAGAAAGCTTCAGCGTCTTTTCAGAAATGAAGAAGCTTCACGTCTTATTAAGCGATGCAACGATTTCGGCGCAGGCGGAGTTTCGGTTGCAATCGGCGAGCTTGCGGACGGACTTTTTATTGACCTTAACAAAGTTCCGAAAAAATACGAAGGTCTTGACGGAACAGAGCTTGCAATAAGCGAATCTCAGGAGAGAATGGCGGTTGTTGTAGATAAAAACGATGCAGAGCGTTTTTGCGAAATTGCAAAGAGCGAAAACCTTGAATCAACAATTGTTGCAACCGTTAAGGAAAATCCGAGACTTGTTATGCAGTGGAACGGCGAAAACATTGTTGATCTTTCGAGAGAATTTTTAAATTCAAACGGCGCTCAGAAACACATCGACATAAACATTAAAAAAGGCGAAAACTACGATAAAGAAATTCCGCAAAATTTTGCCGGCGGAATTAAAAAGCTTGCAGACGATTTAAACGTATGCTCAAAAAGAGGATTAAGCGAGCGTTTTGACTCCACAATCGGTGCGGGAACGGTGCTTATGCCGTTCGGCGGAAAAAATCAGCTTACTCCCATTCAGGCAATGGTAAACAAAATATCGGTAGAAAAACGTTTTACCGATACCTGCTCATATATGGCTTACGGCTACAACCCTTACATTACTGAGAAAAACCAGTATAACGGCGCTTATCTTGCAGTTATAGAATCCGTTTCAAAGCTTATTGCAGCGGGAGCGGAATTTGGCGATGTTTATCTTACGTTCCAGGAATATTTTGAAAAGCCGAAAAAGGATAAAAACCGCTGGGGCAAACCTCTCGGGGCGCTTTTGGGTGCGTTTGAGGCGCAGAAAAACCTTAAAATTGCGGCAATCGGCGGTAAGGACTCAATGAGCGGAAGCTTTGAAAATATAGACGTTCCGCCGACGCTTGTATCTTTTGCCGTTACAACGGGAAAAGCAAGCGAAGTTGTATCGCCCGAATTTAAGAGCGCAAATAACAGTGTTGTTTTAATCGGGCCCGAATATGATGAAAACGGACTTCCGAAAACAGATTCGCTTCTTAATGTATACAAAAAAGTTCACGAAATGATTCTTTCGGGACATGCAAAAAGCGTTTATACGCCCACATACGGCGGAATATGCGAAGCCGTTATGAAAATGTGTTTCGGAAACTTTGTCGGATTTAAATTTGACAAAAATGTATCTTTGAAAGATATTTTCTCATATAAATACGGTTCGTTTATAATCGAAACGGACAAAAACGATACCGGATATACAAAAATCGGCGAAACAACGCAGGATGAAAAAATCACGTTCGGTTCGGATTCTGTTTCGCTTTCGGATTTGCTTTCAATATATGAAAACAAACTTGAGAGCGTTTACAAGTGCAACATTGGTTTTGAAAACAAGAAACCCGAAAAAATCTCATATACGGCATCATCTTATGCAAAGCCGAGAAAAAGTTTTGCAAAACCGAAGGTTTTAATACCCGTATTTCCGGGAACAAACTGCGAATACGACACCGAAAAGGTACTTTTAAAAGCAGGTGCGGATCCCGAAATATTTATTGTGAGAAATCTTACTCCAAGCGATGTGAGCGAATCGGTAAAAGAGTTTGCAAAAAAACTTTCCGATGCCCAGATGGTGTTTATCCCCGGCGGTTTTTCTGGCGGCGACGAGCCTGACGGTTCGGGAAAATTCATTACTGCATTTTTCAGAAACAGTGCCGTTAAAGAAGGCGTAACAAGGCTTTTGAATGATAAAGACGGACTTATGTGCGGTATCTGCAACGGATTCCAGGCGCTTATAAAACTCGGTCTTGTGCCGTACGGAGAGATTATCGATACAGACGAAAACTGCCCGACTCTTACATTTAACACAATCGGACGCCACCAGTCGCGTCTTGTAAGAACACGCATTGCGTCAAATAAATCGCCGTGGCTTGCAAACACAAATGTTGACGAAGTATACACAGTTCCGATTTCGCACGGCGAAGGAAGATTTATTGCCGACGAAAAGCTCATTAAAAAGCTCATCGAAAACGGACAGGTTGCAACGCAGTACGTTGATTTATCGTCAAATCCAACATATGACATCTCGTTTAACCCCAACGGTTCAATGTATGCAATCGAAGGTATAACCTCACCCGACGGCAGAGTGTTCGGTAAAATGGGACATTCCGAAAGGATCGGAAACGGTCTTTACAAAAATGTTGACGGCAATTACGATATGAAAATGTTCGAAGCCGCCGTTAAGTATTTTAAATAATATTGGAGTGAATATTTATGGATTATAAGAGCGATATTGAAATTGCGCAAAGCGTAAAACCGGAAAATATAAAAACAATTGCAAAAAATGCCGGAATCGATGAAAAATACATTGAACTTTACGGAAATTATAAGGCAAAAATAGATTTGTCGCTTTTAAACGATAAAAAGGACGAAAAAGACGGAAAGCTTGTTTTGGTTACGGCAATCACGCCGACACCGGCAGGTGAAGGAAAGACAACAACGACAATCGGTCTTGCCGACGGTCTTAAAAAAATAGGCAAAAATGTTGTTGTTGCGCTCCGCGAACCGTCGCTCGGACCGGTTTTCGGCATTAAAGGCGGTGCGGCAGGCGGCGGATATGCCCAGGTAGTACCAATG
>CABUQL010000092.1 GCA_902493665.1 uncultured Eubacteriales bacterium | reverse complement strand
GAAACTTTGTTCGCCAGTAATTCAATGATCTGCTCGGTTGCGTATGCAATTCCGGCATCTCTTAACGAATCGGGATCGTCGCCGTAAACATCAATAAATTTTTTAAGTTTTTCAGGGATTTCAGCGCCTGAAAGTGCACACATTTTTTTGATTTGCGATTTATGCGTAATCGGCATAACACCTGCAAAAACGGGAATTTTAACATCTAAAAAGTACAGTTTTTCCAAAAAAGAATAAAAGTGATTGTTGTCAAAGAAAAACTGCGTTGTAAGAAAGTCGCATCCGGCGTCGGCCTTTTCTTTTATAAACTTAATGTCCTCGTTTTTGTTTGGATTTTCAATGTGTCCTTCGGGATAGCATGCCGCACCGATTTTAAATCCGCCGAACGCTTTAATCTGCATTATAAGATCAACGGCATGTGAATAGCTTTTCGGAAGGTTAAAACCGTCTTTGTCAGCCGGAAAATCACCGCGCAGAGCCAAAATAGTGTTTATCTTTTTTTCTCTGAGCGTCTTAAGAGTGGTTTCTATTGTATCAAATGTTGACGATATGCACGTAAGATGTGCTATCGCCGGAATGTTATGTGTGTTTTGAATGTGCTCCGAAATACTTATGGTATTTTTGTTTGTCGATCCGCCCGCACCGTATGTAACACTCATAAAATCTGGCGAAAGCGCCGATAAATCTGAAATTGTCTTATATATGTTTTCAATATCGCACTCTTTTTTCGGAGGAAATACCTCAAACGAAAAAGAAGGTCTGTTGCTGTTTAAGTTAATATCCATAATATTCCTCCGATCATTATAATTTGTAAATATTATCGCATATTTTTTTAAAAAAGTCAATTTTTTAAGCAAAACTTAAGTTTTTAAATCCGTCAAAATATTTTAAAAACATCTTGAAAAAGAAAACATACTATGATATACTTATACAGTAGTTTAGAGATTTTTTTAAACTGCAAAAATATCTGCATAGAATTAGTGCGGGTTTGGTTTGTATTTACGCATATATGGGAATAATATATGTGAATTTTAAATCGGGAGGCAATAAAAATGGCATCAATAACTAAAGATACAATAATTTCTGACGTTTTAAAAATTGATTCGGGTACTGCACCTTTCTTCTTTGAAATCGGTATGCATTGCCTCGGATGCCCTTCTGCATCGGGCGAAAGCGTTGAAGAGGCTTGTGCCGTTCACGGAGTTGACGCAGATGAGCTTGTTGCAAAAATCAATAAATATCTTGCAGACAAGTAGTTTTATTTAACAATAAGGGGCGCACATATTCTTGTGCGCTGCCTTAATTTGTCGGCTTTATGCTTTAAGGAGGATACATATAAATGCCAACCAAAGTTGTAATCGGCGCTCAATGGGGCGATGAAGGAAAAGGAAAAATTGTTGACATACTTGCAGGTCAGTCCGACGTTGTTGTGCGCTCATCGGGCGGTAACAATGCAGGTCATACCGTTGAAGCAAACGGTGTTCAATATAAGCTTAATCTTACCCCGTCGGGTATTATAAATAAAGGTGCTGTCTGCATTATTGGAAACGGTGTTGTAATAGACCCTGCTGTTTTGCTTAAAGAGCTTAAAATGCTTACCGATAAAGGAATTTGCGTCGATAAGCTTAAAATAGATTACCGTGCCCACGTAATAATGCCGTATCACATTGTTATTGACGGTCTTATGGAAGAAATGAAGGGCGACGCGAAAATCGGAACGACAAAACGCGGAATCGGTCCTTGCTATATGGATAAAGCGGAAAGAACGGGCATAAGAATCTGCGATTTGCTCGACAAAGACATATTTGTTAAAAAAGCAAAAGCAAATATTGAGTTTAAAAACAAAATAATTGAAAAAGTTTACGGCGGCGAAAAACTTGATGCCGACAGTATCATCGAAGAATTCCTCGGATATGCCGAAAAAATAAGAAAATATGCCGATGATACAACAGTTATACTTTTTAATGCAATAAAAGAAGGCAAAAAAGTTTTGTTTGAAGGTGCACAAGGTTCGCTTCTTGACCTTGATCTCGGAACATACCCGTTTGTAACATCATCGCATCCGATTTCCGGCGGTGTATGTGTAGGTTCCGGTATAGGACCGACACTTATTGACGAATGTATCGGTGTGTTTAAGGCATACACAACAAGAGTCGGCAAAGGTCCTTTCCCGACAGAGCTTTTGGACGAAACGGGCGATCTTATAAGAGACAGAGGCCACGAATACGGCACTGTTACAAAACGTCCGAGAAGATGCGGATGGTTTGATGCGGTTGTTGCAAAGTTTGCGGTAAGAACAAGCGGACTTACATCAATGGTTATAAATAAAATCGATACGCTGAGCGATATAGATAAACTTAAAATCTGTGTCGGATACAAAAAAGACGATGAAATCATAAGCGAATTTCCGCCGAGCCTTGAAGAGCTTGAAAAATGCGAGCCGATATATGAAGAAGTTGACGGCTGGTCGGGCGATATATCAAATATCAGAAAATTTGAAGATTTGCCCGATAATGCAAAAAAATATATCAAACGTATCGAAGAAATCTGCGGTTGCACTGTTTCAATGATAGGAGTAGGCCCGGGAAGAGATCAGAACATTATAAAGTGATTTTATAAATAAACAGGCATCAGATATCAGATTTATCTTCTGATGTTCTGACGCCTGTATTAGTTTACAAAAGAAAGTATGGTGATATTATGGATGAAAAAACATCTATAACAGTTAGAATATACGGAAATGATTACACATTTGCGGGAAGCGAGAGCGAAGAATATATTCAGCGCGTGTGTCTTTATGTTGACAAAAAAATGCGCGAAACAGGAAAAGCAAGCCCTGCAATGCCTATGGTCACAAATGCCATACTTACTGCCGTAAACATATCCGATGAGTTTTTTAAAAGCAAAACTTTGCTTGAAGAAACGCTCGGCGATTTAAAGAAATACAAAGAAGAATCATTTAATTTGAAAAACGCAAATAATGCATTAAAAAAAGAAAATGCATTTTTGAAAGATGAAATACAATCATTAAAAATTGAGTTGGCAAAAAATGGAAAAATATAACAGATGTGAACTTTTGTCGCCGGCAGGAGATCTTATAACACTAAAAGCCGCAATTGAAAACGGCGCCGATGCGGTGTATATCGGAGGCAAAAACTTCAGCGCAAGAAAAAACGCAAAAAACTTTTCCGATGAAGAAATTTTCGAGGCGGTTTCGTATGCGCATCTTCGCGGTGCAAAGGTTTATGTTACTTTAAATACGCTTATTTATGACAGTGAGCTTAAAGATGCATATGAATTTATAAAAATGTGCTGCAAAGCTGATGTTGACGCTTTAATTGTTCAGGATCTTGCCATAGTTAATATGTGCAAAGAGTATTTTCCGCAGATGGAAATTCATTCGAGCACACAAATGACCGTTGCTTCTCTTAGAGGCGTTGAAATGATGAAATCGCTCGGATTTTCAAGAGCCGTTCTTGCACGTGAAATGACAAAACAGGAAATAGAGTATATCTGTAAAAACACGGATACCGAAATCGAAGTTTTTGTCCACGGTGCACTTTGTGTCTGCTATTCGGGACAATGTCTTTTAAGCAGTATAATCGGTGCAAGAAGCGGTAACAGAGGTGCGTGCGCGCAGCCTTGCAGACTTGCGTATTCGCTTTATAATTATGGCGGAAAATGCATCGCAAAAGACAAATACGTGCTCAGTTTAAAAGATTTGTGTCTTGTTGATTATTTGGACGAGCTTTCCAAAATCAATGTTGCATCTTTAAAAATTGAGGGACGTATGAAGAATAAAGAATACGTTTCCATTGTAACAGATGTTTACAATAAGCGTCTTAATAACGAAAAACTTACCGATGAAGATTATTTCAGATTAAAAAATATATTCAGCCGAACAGGCTTTACAGATGCATATTATATGGGAAAACCCGGTTTTGATATGATATGCTCAGAAAAAAACAATGACGACATTTATAAAAAAGTCAGTGATGACGTTTTAAATTATGGCAAAATGCTTTCTGAAAAAAGCGTCAGAAAAAGAAGAATGACCGCATTTATTGCCGTGCAATTTGCGATAGTTATGAAGCTGAAGTTGTTTCGGACGATAACATTGTGTCCGACGCAATAAATGCTCCGACAAGCGAAGAACGCATAAGAGAGCAGTTTAAAAAGCTTGGCGACACCGCATTTTATTGCAATGATGAAGATATAAAATGCAGTATAAGAAAAAATGCGTTTGTGTCGGTGAAGGATTTAAACAACATCAGGCGCGAGTGCGTTTTGCAGCTTGAAAAATTGATTTTAAGTAACAATCATGCCGGCAACTTTAAGCCGTTTAAATATGAAAAAGTTAAAAAAACTAAAAAAAGCATTTTGCTGAATGCTGAAGTTACACTTAAAAGTCAGGCGTATGAAGCTTTGAAAATGGATTTTGACAAGGTTTTCGTGCCGTATGATATATACATTTGCGACAGAGAATTTTTTGAAAAAAGCAAAAAGGCGGTTTGCGTGCTTCCTCAGGTTGACAATCTTAAAAATTATGATTTAGACTTGGTTTCAAGTGTTTCTGTATCAAATATAGGTCAAATTCCTCATCTTAAAGGAAAAACAATATACGGTCAGCCTTCGCTTAATGTTTTCAACGGCATAGCATCTGATGAATATGCAAAACTCGGATTAAAAACTGTCGCACTTTCGTATGAGATGAATCTTAATAAAATCAGAAACATAAATACAAATGCCGACTGTGAAGTTGTCATATACGGCAGAATACCGCTTATGAATACAAAAAACTGTCTGCATAAGGCATTTGAAAAAAGATGCGGTTGCAGCAGCGATAAATTTATGAAACTTAAAGACAGAAAAGGAAAAGTGTTTTTTGTAAAGACTAATCCTCAAAATTGCACAAACACGATTTATAACAGTGAACCCATATATATGGCTGATAAAATGGATGATATTAAAAACAGCGGTGTATCCGCTGTAAGGATGCTTTTTACAACGGAAAACGCAAAAGAAATGCACAGTATTTTTGAATCATATCAAAAAAAGATACCGCCAACAAGTCCGTTTACGCGCGGACACTTTTACAGAGGTGTTTAAATGCCTGAAAAAAAGCTTAAATTATTGCTTGCTTTTGATGAAATAATAATACTTGCAGTTTTGATTTTTGCAGTTTTAATTACATTTCTGTTTTACGGAAAAGCATCTGAAAATGTCAGCGCAGTTATCGAATCCGACGGCAATCTTTACGGCATTTATAGTTTAAAAGATACAGAATATGAATTTGACATAAAAACTAAATACGGTCATAACACTGTGAAAATCTCTGACGGAAGTCTTTGGGTAACCGATACTGATTGTCCCGACAAAACAGAACTTGGTCATAAAATAAGCAAACCGGGGCAGGTTATTGTTTGTTTGCCGAACAGACTTGTAATCAGCATTACGGGCGAAAAAAGCGATGTGGACGGAGTGACATATTGATGAAAAAACTTTCTGTTAAAAATCTGACAAGACTGTCGCTTCTTTGCGCAATTTCAATTTGCCTTTCTGCGGTGGAGTCGTTTCTTCCTGTTATCAGTGCCGTTCCGGGCGGAAAGCTCGGACTTGCAAATGTTGTGATTTTAATAATTATGTATGAATTTGACCCTTACAGTGCGGTTTTTGTAAATATTCTGAGAGCGGTTTTGTCATCACTTATATTTTCCGGTGCAAATGCGTTTTTGTACAGTGTTTGCGGAGCGGCTTTAAGCTCGATTGCAATGCTTGGCTTATACAAACTGCCGAAAGACAAAATAAGTCCTATAGGAATTTCTGTTGCAGGAGCGTTTATGCATAATCTTGGACAGGTACTTGTTTCATCTTTAATGCTTAAAAATACGGTGGTAATATCTTATATGTGTCCGCTTTCTGTAATTTCCGTT
>CABUQL010000091.1 GCA_902493665.1 uncultured Eubacteriales bacterium | reverse complement strand
TAAACGGCAAAAGTCTTACAATGGACCAACCCCCCGTTCTTGTAAACGACAGAACACTCGTTCCGGTAAGAGCAATATTTGAAGCTCTCGGAGCAAAGGTAGACTGGAATAACGACACTAACACCGCAACAGGTGTACTCGGATCAACAACAGTTGAAATCCAGATAGAAAACACAGTTGCAAAGGTAAACGGAAAAGATGTAACGCTTGACGTTCCCGCAAAACTTATAAACGACAGAACACTTGTTCCGGTAAGATTCATTTCGGAATCGCTCGGCGCAAAAGTTGACTGGGATAATGATACCCAGACAGTTATCATCACAACAAATGCCATCGGCGAAACAATTTTTGAAATGAATTTTGACAACCTTACAAAATTTGAAAACAACTCTGAATTTATCACGGGTGCGGAATACAAACCCAGTGAAGTTTCACTTTCAAAAGATGTTGACCACACAACAGGTAACGGTCAGTCACTTAAAATGGCAAACAGAACAAAAGCCGACCACAGAGTTAAATTAAAAGATGCATTCAAAGGTGCACAAAAAGGGAAAACATACGTTGTTTCAGCTTATGTTTATTCGCCCGAAGCCGCTGAAAAAGTAGGTATCGGAGCATACAGCGATGTAGGCAAGGCAAATGCATTTAAACCGGCTGCAAGCAAAGAAGTAAACGTTGCGGCAAAAACATGGACAAAAATTGAATTTGAATATACATACGACAACGAAGAAATCACACAGGTTGGTATTGACCAGCGTCCGGCTAGTTCAAAATGCGCACCGACGCTTTACATGGACGATGTTAAAATTTATGAAGGCAAACTTGCCGATTCGGGAAATGAACCTTCAACACCGGCTCAGCCTTCGGATTCAAAATTCTCTGTTTCCGAAGTTAAAAACGGTCACAGACCCGTTCCCACAAACTTTACAACAGGCAAAGGTTATGAAGATCTCGTATTTTATGAATACGGCGGCGGAAAATCAAACGACGAACTTATTGCAAATCTTCCCAAAGGAACTGTAATGCTTGACGACAGCCTTCTCTTAAAGAAAGCGGAAGAGAATAAAACATCTGAATACGGCACAATTGAAATAGTTGATGTTGCTGATCAGCCGTTCAAAAAAGCAATAAGAGCAAAAGTTACAAACCTTCCGAAAAACCCATACGGATATCAGATAGACATGGGCGCTCCTCTTGAAGGAAAAGGTACAGAAGGCGATGTTTGCCTCCTCAAAATTTATATGAGAACGCTTGACGGCGGAAATGACGAATCTCAGAACGGTCAGATTCAGGTTGTTGTTGAAGAAAACGGCGGACAGTATACAAAGAGCGTTACAGGTAATGTAACAAACGGACGTTCCTGGAATGTTGCTTACTTCCCGTTCACATTTAAAAATAATTACACAAGAGCAACGGTTAGACTTGGTTACTATCTCCAGACAGTTGAGTTTGGCGGATATGAAATTGTAAACTATGGAAAAAACGTTTCAATTGACGATATGCCCACAAATGCAGGAAACGTTCCTACACTTAACAAAGACGCAAAATGGAGAAAAGAAGCTTGGGACAGAATTGAAAAAATAAGAAAAGGCGATATTAAAGTTATCGTTAAAGACGCTCAAGGAAACGCAGTTACAGACGCTAAAGTTGACGTTAATATGTATGAACACGAATTTAATTTCGGAACTGCCGTAAACTCGGGTGTTTTAAGCGGCGATCATGCAAGCGTTATTCAGAAAAACTTTAACAGTGCGGTTTTGGAAAACCACACAAAATGGGTTGAATACGAAAAGAACCCCTCTACAACAAAGGCGCTTCTTGAAAAGCTTACAAATATCGGAATTAAAAACTTAAGAGGACACGTTCTCGTTTGGGACAGAGGCCTTGAAAAGACATATGACAGCGCAACCGGCAAATGGAAAGAAAACACTTCCGTTCCCGAAGAAATTGTAAAACTTACACTTGCAAATGACAAAGCAGGCGTACAGGAAGTTACGAAAAAGCACATTAACGAAATCACTTCGGATTTATCAAAATACATCAGCGAATGGGATGTATTAAACGAAGCTTGTAACAACAAGGAACTTCAGGACAAATACGGCAGAGAAATCATTAACGAATGGTTTGATATGGCAAGAGAAGCGCTCGGAAAAGATGCAAAACTCTACTACAACGACTTCAAAACAAACGACGAGCTTTTTGCTCTTCTTGACACAATGTATAAAAACAAGGTTGATTTTGACGGAATCGGGCTTCAGTCGCACTACAGCTCAGTTGTAAATATTGAAGACGTAATTGCGTTCTACAACAAACTTGACGAAAAATACGGCAAACGTTTGAAAATCACCGAATACGATTTTGCAACAAATGATACAAAGCTCCAGGGTAACTACACAAGAGACATACTTATAGCATCTTTTGCACAGGAATCTGTTGACGGATTCATTATGTGGGGTTACAAAGGCGGTCCCGGAGGCAGATATGTAATGTATGACAACAACTGGAACGAAAAACCCGGACTTAATGCATGGCAGGATCTTATCTACAATAAATGGTGGACACAGGAAAGCGGCACAACAAGCGCCGACGGATCGTTCAGCACACGCGGATACTACGGTGATTACGATATTACCGTAACAACTAAAGACGGTAAAACAAAAACAGTTTCAGTTCCTTGCTACAAGGGTAATGACAACACAATCACAATTACACTTGACTAATAGAGAAGATTCTATGATCCTATAGACGCTTTTTTATAAAAAGCTTGGAAAAAACGCATGTGCAATGCTATCGTATTGCCGGCAAAATCAGAATAAAAAAATTAAAATCCGGAAGCAACAATAATTTGTTGCTTCCGGATTTTTTTGTTTTACTCAACTTACCCGAATGTATTGTAAGTTCTTTTGCTTGCTTTAATTTGTTAAAAGTACTTTCGCTTTTGATTGCCTCAACTTACCCGAAGGTATCGTAAATTCTTTTGCATGCATTAATTTACCAAAAGTACTTCCGCTTTTGATTGCCTCAACTAACTCGAAGGTATTGTAAGTTCTTTTGCTTGCATTAATTTACCAAAAGTACTTCCAATTTTGATTACTTATATTTACCCGAAGGTATCGTAAGTTCTTTTGCTTACTTTTCTTTCAAGAAAAGTAAGTCAGGCATTTTCAAGGAAAGATTTGTAACCGATGTATCCCATGTAAATGTCAGCTTTTGACGCAACCTCAAACGGCGAGTGCATCGATAGAATCGGTATGCCGCAGTCAAGAGTTTCGATGTTTAAGTTGGCAATGTACTGCGCAACGGTTCCGCCGCCGCCCTGGTCAACCTTTCCAAGCTCCGCAATCTGCCATTTTACACCGTTTGCATTAAAAATACCTCTTGTTTTTGCAACAAACTCGGCATTCGCATCGCTCGTTGAACTTTTGCCTCTTGCACCGGTGTACTTGCAAAGACAAAGCCCGCCTCCGACATACGCTGAATTTAACGCCTCGCAAACACTCTTGTAAGTCGGGTCGTATGCAGCCGTAACATCGGCGGAAAGACAGAACGATTTTTCAAAAGCGTCCTTTAAATCCATGTCGCTGTAATTGTCTTTTGTAAGATATATGAGCTTTGCAAGAAAGCTTTCCAAAAACATCGACTTTGTTCCCGTGCTGCCCATGCTTCCGATTTCTTCTTTGTCGGCAAGATAGCAAACGCATGTTCTTTCGGGGTTTTCTGTGTCGAGTATCGCAGAGAGCGATGTGTACGCACATACCCTGTCATCCTGACCGTAAGAGCCGATAAGCGATGAATCAAAACCTATGTTTCTTGCTTTGATTGAGGGAACAAGCTCAAGCTCGCTGCTTACAAAATCCTCTTCGTCAAAACCGTATTTTTCTTTTATAAGATTTAAAATGTTTTCTTTGACGGCGTCTTTTTCCGAGTCTGTCGGGATTGAACCTATAAGCACGTTTAAGTCTTCGCCCGTAAACGCCTCCGACATTTTTTTAGCCATCTGCTCCGCCGCAAGATGCGGTAAAAGGTCTGTAATCGTAAATACCGGGTCGGTTTCGTCTTCGCCGATTGCAATGTTTATTTTGCTGCCGTCTTCTTTGATAACAACGCCGATAAGCGAAAGCGGCATTGCCGTCCACTGATACTTCTTAATTCCGCCGTAGTAGTGGGTTTTAAAAAGCGCAAGCTCCAAATCCTCATAAACGGGGTTCGGCTTTAAATCGATTCTCGGACTGTCGATGTGCGCCGCAACAATGTTGAACCCGTCTTTCGGAAGAGTTTTTCCGATAATCGCAAGCGCGATACTCTTGTCACGGTTGATTTTGTAAACCTTGTCGCCGCTTTTTAGCGAATCAAATTCCGATATGCACTTAAAACCGCTTATTTTTGCAAGCTCAAGCGATGTTTCGGCACATAGTCTTTCGGTTTTTGAACTGTTCAAAAACGAAATGTAACCGTCCGCAAAATCATAAGCTTTTTCTTTGTCAATTTCATTCCAGCATACTTTGCTCATAATTATCTCCAATCCGCCGCAAAATGCGGCTTAAATAAAAATTAAAATTATACACAGTATTATTTTCTTCTTTAATATTTTAATACAGATATATAAAAAAATCAATAAAAAACGCTTATATTGTTGACAAAATTTTGTGGTAGTGTATAATTAAAAAGAATATAAAAAAGAAAAGCTTTCTTTCAAAAATCTGACTAAGACATACGTCAAAAAATTTAAATTGGAGTGATTTTTATGTCAGCCCAAAAAACTGACGCATACGCAATTCCGGATTATGAAAAACTTTTTGATGAAGAAAAAAATCAAAAAAACGGCGGCAACGGATTTTTGTCAAAGCTGCTTAAGATGCACTGGTACAAAATCATTATTTCGTCAATAATGTATGTTGTAAAAGCATCGCCAAACTGGATTATTCCTATTCTTACGGCAAACATTATAACGCTTGCAACCGAGCAGAAAGACGGCGCACTCGTTAAAATGATTATAAACACACTCGTGCTTTTTGCCGTAACTCTTCAAAATATACCGACGCATATGATTTATGCAAGGTATACCGATAAAATGCTCAGAAACATCGGTGCGGGACTTAGAAGCACACTTGTAAGAAAGCTTCAGCATCTTTCGGTTACATATCATAAAGAAATGGAATCGGGTAAAATCCAGTCAAAATTTATGCGTGATATAGAAGCGGTTGAACTTCTTAATAACAGATGCATAAAAAACGTAATTCCGAGCATTATAGGCGCTCTTATTTCAATAGGTATTTCGCTTGCAAAAAGCGGAACGGTTACAATTTTTTTCTTGTTTGTAATTCCGATTAACGTCGGACTTGTTTATGTTTTCAGAAAGAAAATGCGAAGCACAAACAATAAATTCAGAAGTGAGGCGGAAAACATTTCGGCACGTGTTACAAATATGCTTGAAATGATTCCGATTACAAAAGCGCACGGTCTTGAAGAAGAAGAAATAGCACATCTTGACGAAAACATTAAAAAGCTTACCGAGAAAGGTCTCGGCGTTGATAAGGCAAACGCTTATTTCGGCTCGTTTTCGTGGGTTTTGAGTAAGCTTTTAAGCGGTATTTGTCTTTTGTTTACGGGATATCTTGCAATAAACGGCAAAATCGGCGTCGGCGATATCGTTTTGTATCAGACTTATTTTAATATCATCAGCGGCGATATCCAGAACCTTATAAATATTTATCCCGAAATTGCAAAAGGCATGGAATCGCTCCGTTCGGTATCGGAAATAATGATGTCGGGCGACGTTGAGGATAACAGAGGAAAAATCAGACTCCGCTATGTTCACGGTACTGTTTATTTTGACGATGTTTATTACAGATACCCAAATGCCGAAAAAGACGTAATAAGCAACTTTACACTTCACGTTAAAGAAGGCGAATGTATTGCGTTTGTCGGTGCGTCGGGAAGCGGAAAGTCCACCATTATGAATATG
>CABUQL010000090.1 GCA_902493665.1 uncultured Eubacteriales bacterium | reverse complement strand
AATGCGGAGTAATTTCCGAAAAAGACGGTGAGCTTATTGTTAAAGGTTTAAAAGAGATACTTTGCGAAATTGAAGAAGGCAAAGCAGAGTTTTTAATCGATGCGGAAGACATACATATGAACATTGAAACAATGCTCATTGAAAAAATCGGCGATGCGGGAAAAAGACTTCACACGGGAAGAAGCAGAAACGACCAGGTTGCGCTAGATATAAGAATGTATCTGCGTGACGAAACAAAAGAAATTCTGCAAATGATAAAAACGCTTTGTATATGTCTTATAAAATGCGCAAAGGAAAATACAAAAACAATAATGCCGGGTTATACACATCTTCAAAAAGCCCAGCCGATAACGCTTGCACATCATTTGTGTGCATATATCGAAATGTTTAAACGCGATGTTTTGCGTCTTAAGGACTCTTTAAAAAGAATAAATGTTATGCCTCTGGGAAGCGGTGCGCTTGCGGGAACGACTTATCCGCTCGACAGAGAATTTGTCGCAAAAGAGCTCGGTTTTGACTCTGTTACGCTAAACTCGCTCGACGGCGTGTCCGACAGAGATTTTGTTATAGAACTCTCGTCGGATTTGTCTATAATTATGATGCATCTTTCAAGATTTTGCGAGGAGCTTATTTTGTGGAACACAAATGAGTTTTCGTTTGTTGAAATGGACGACAGTTGCAGCACGGGAAGCTCGATTATGCCGCAGAAGAAAAACCCCGATGTTGCCGAACTTATAAGAGGAAAGTCGGGAAGGGTATACGGAGATCTTGTGTCGATACTTACTACGATGAAGGGACTTCCGCTTGCATACAACAAAGATATGCAGGAGGACAAAGAATGTATTTTCGATGCGGTTGACACCGTAAAACTTTGTCTGCCGGTTTTTGAAAAAATGATTGAAACAATGAAATTTAACAAGGATAAAATGCAAAAAGGCGCAGGCGGCGGATTTACAAATGCAACGGACGCTGCGGATTATCTTGTAAGAAAGGGCATACCTTTCAGGGAAGCGCACGAAATCATCGGAAAAATGGTTTTGTATGCAACAAAGCACGGCAAAGCACTTGACGAATTTACAATCGAAGAATTTAAAGGTTTCAGCGATAAAATCGGCGACGATGTTTATGAGGCAATTAATCTTTCAACATGCGTAAACAACAGAAACATTATCGGCGGACCGTCCGAAAAGAGTGTTCTTGAAACGATTTGTGCGGACGAAAAATTTATTGAAGAAAACTTTTAAAAAAACAAACCGTCAAATAAGAAAAGATTTTAAATAAATAAAACAAAATCTTAAAACAAAGAAAATTTCCAAAAAAGGGTTGACAAATTAAAAAAGACGGTATATAATGTATTGGTAATCAAAAAATAAAGCAGAAGTCCACTTCTCACCTTGCGGTTTAAAGGTATCGGTAAGGTTAATAGTTTATGATAATTATAAACAGGTGGATTTCGCCTGTTTATTTTTGTTTTGGAGGTGTTTTGTCATCAGTAATAATAAGGATTTAATGATTAACGAACAAATCAGAGATAAGGAAGTTCGCGTTATCGGTTCTGACGGCTCACAGATGGGTGTTATGAATCTGAATGCGGCGCTTGATGCGGCTGCAAATCAGAGTTTGGACCTTGTAAAAATTGCGCCTCAGGCAACTCCGCCGGTGTGCAAAATTATGGACTACGGCAAATATAAGTTTGAGCTTGCCAAAAGAGACAGAGAAGCAAAGAAAAACCAAAAGGTTGTTAACATTAAAGAAATCAGAATTTCACCGTCAATCGATACAAATGATTTTAACACCAAAGTTAATCACGCAGTTAAATTTATTAAATCGGGTGACAAAGTTAAGGTAACCGTTAAATTCAGGGGCAGAGAAGTCCATCATTCATCGCTTGGTCTTAATTTGCTCGAGAAATTTGCCGAAGTTATTGAAGAAGTTGCAATTGTTGAAAAGAAGCCCAAACTTGAAGGCAGAAATATGTCAATGGTTGTTGCTCCAAAATAAATATTTTAATCGGAAGGAGATAAATGATATGCCTAAAATTAAAACTCACAGAGCTGCTGCCAAAAGATTTGGCTTAACAAAAAACGGCAAGGTGAAAAGAGGTCAGGCTTACAGAAGTCACATTCTTACCAAAAAGTCTACCAAGAGAAAAAGAGGTCTCAGAAAAGCTGCTTATGCTTCTAAAGCAAACGAGGCTACAATCAAGAGATTAATATTGTATAAATAAAATAGAAGGAGAACTTTAATATGGCTAGAGTTAAAGGTGCTGTTGCAACAAGAAAAAGACGTAAAAGAGTCTTGAAGCTTGCAAAAGGCTACAGAGGTGCAAAAAGTAAATTATTCAGAACTGCAAAACAGGCTGTAATGAAATCGCTTGTATATTCATATATCGGCAGAAAACAGAAGAAGAGAGATTTCCGCAGAATGTGGATAACAAGAATCAGCGCTGCTGCAAAAATGAACGGAATAAACTATTCACAGTTTATGAACGGTCTTAAAAAAGCAAACATTGATATGAACAGAAAAATGCTTTCGGAAATTGCAATTGCAGATCCGGCTGCTTTTACAGCTTTGGTTGAAAAAGCAAAAGCTGCTCTTTAATTTAAGAGTTATCTTAATATTATAACTATAAATTAACCACTATGTGTTTTTCATATAGTGGTTTTTATGTAGATGCTTTAAATTTAAGTCAAAATGGTTTTAAAGTGTCAAAAGTTTACGGGAGCTAAAGTGATTATGATTGAAATAAAAAGCAAATCAAACGAAGTTTTTAAGCTGACAAAAAAGCTTTTAACAAAGCAGGGCAGACAAAAACATAAAAAATACATTCTTGAAGGACTAAGGCTTATAAGAGATGCTATCCAAAACGGCATAGACATCGACTATCTGGTGATTTCGGACAGTTATTGCGACTCATATTTGCCTGACGGCGTTAAAACTTACGTTTTTGATGACAAGCTTTTCGATGAAATAAAAGATACAAAAAACTCGCAGGGGATTATTGCAGTTGCAAATACGCCGGACATTTCTTTTGATGAAACAGAACTTCAAAAGTGCAGTCTGATTGTTTATCTTGACGGCGTAGCCGACCCCGGAAATATGGGTACGATTATAAGAACGTGCGACGGCGCAGGCATTGATATGATAATACTTTCAAACAACTGTACCGATCTTTTCAGTCCAAAAACCGTGCGCTCAACAATGTCGAGCATCACAAGCATTAAAATACGAAAAGACGAAAATCAAGACGAAACAGTTTTAAATTTAAAGAAAAACGGATTTAAAATTGTCTGCACTTCTTTGGCGGCTGAAAAATATCATTATGACATTGATTTAAAAGAAAAATGCGTTATTGTGATAGGCAACGAGGCAAACGGCATTAACGAAAACCTTCTTAATATGTCCGATGTTGACACAAAAATTCCGATAATTGGAAAATGTGAATCGCTCAATGCGTCCGTTGCGTGCGGAATAATGGTTTATGAGGCATTAAGGCAAAAAATGAAAAGTTAAAACGTAAATCTATCAAAATGCTTTAAAACAAGAAAATGCACCTGATAAGGGCAACTGCTCTTTAAGGTGCATTTTCATTTTATAATTTAAAGTGTTTGGATTTTGCAAGTTTTATAAACCAAAATTATCTTTAAGATATTTTCTGCTTTTTGCAACACTGTCAATCGAACTCATCGTCTCAAAACCGCCGTCTTGTTCAACAATGGCATATTCCGCAACAGATTTTTTCGCTGCTTCAACGATTGATTTAAAATCCATAATTCCGTCGCCCAGGGGCTTATATTGAAAACCGTCAACAGCTCTTTTATTTATTGGTTTTCCGTTGTTGTCGATAAGCGCATATGCCGCACCTGCATTAAGATTTTTGCACAAAAAGTCTTTAAAGTGGAGCGTGGGGCATCTTTTCGAATACTTGTTTATGTATTTTACAGGGTCCTCGCCGCCGTATTTAACCCAGCAAAGGTCAAGCTGAGTTTTTAAAGTGTCGTCATCCAAAGCTTCATAAAGATTGTCAAGGATATATTTATCACCGGTTTTTTTAAATTCAAATTCATGGTTGTGATACGAAAGCGGAATTCCTTCTTTTGCAAGTATATCGGACATCTTTTTGATATCGGCAAGTGTTTTTTCGTAATTTTTGCTGCCCGGTATAAGATTGTCACCGCTAATCCCCGGAATAACGGCATTTTCCAAACCAATGGTTTTGTAATAGTTAACCAAATATTCGCTTTTTTCCAAAAAACCTTCCAAAGTCTGGTGAACAGATATGGCTTTAAGACCGATTTCGTCAAGCATTTTTTTCATATCATCTGCCTCAATGCCGAAAAAACCAGCAAATTCAACGTAATCGTAGCCGATTTCTTTAACTTTTTTAAGCGTACTGTAAACATCTTTTTCCATTTCATCACGCATTGAATAAAGCTGCAAACCTATTTTTAAATTTTCCATAATAATCTCCATTCCGCCAAAGGGTAACGTCAAATTTTTTGCGTTAAACTCTTTTTGGCTGATATATTTTCTTAAATTTTAATTATATTTCCGGGATAACAATGTCAACTTCTTTTCCGAGGTCTGAAGATTTTACGATTGCGTCGAGTATTGCCTGGTTGTATAAAATCTGCGATGTCGGAACAGGTGAGGGAGTACCGTTTTTGGCAGCGTCAAGAAAACTTCTGATTTTTCTGTCAAAGAGAGATTCATCGCATTTTATAATCGGAATTTCGTATTCAATGTCACTGTTTGCAACGGTCTGGTAAATTTTCATAGGACCGCCCACAGAGCCGTTCCAGCATTCTGTTGAAGGAATACGGAGTCCGCCTTTTGTGCCGAGAATAAGCGTGTCGCCGCTTGTGTTCATATTCATTGCCCAGGCAATACGGAAGTCGATTACAAGACCTGTTTCAAATCTTATAAATGCTGCCGCAAAATCGTCAACGCCGAAAAGCTTTGCATATTCGGGGTGCGTGGGATAAGTTTTCGGGTCTTTGCCGAAATAATCCGTTTTAATACCCGTAACTTTTGTCGGCTTCGGATATCCTACGGCATTTAAAACCATATCGAGCGAGTAGCAGCCAATGTCTGCAAGTGCGCCGATTCCTGCGGTTTTGTCCTCAATAAACGATGTTCCGTAAGGTGTGGGAATACCGCGTCTTCTTCCGCCGCCTGTCTGAATGTAGTAAATTTCGCCCAAAACGCCCGATTCAACGATTTCTTTGATTTTTCTCATATTCGGGTCAAATCTCGGCTGGAAACCTATTGACAGAACTTTGCCGCTTTCTTTTTCGGCTTTCATAATTTCAACGGCTTCTTCCGTTGTAACACACATCGGTTTTTCCAAAAGAACATGAATTCCTTTTTTTAGTGCATCTATCGTACAAACCGCGTGTGTTCTGTTGTATGTGCAAACGCTTACCGCATCAAGCTTAAGCAAATCGTCGGCGAGCATTTCGGTGTGCGAATTGTATGTTTTAACATTTTCAACATTCCATTTTTTAAAGAAAGCGTCGGCTTTTCCGGGAACAAGGTCGGCTCCGGCAACAATGTCAACATCTTCCATTTTAAGGTATGACTTGATGTGCGCGTCAGCAATCCAGCCCGTTCCGATTATACCGACTCTCATTCTTTGTGATGCATCAACTTTTGCGCCTTTTTCCTGATTTTCTTTAAATTGGTCTAAAATATTATTATCATTTGACATTTTCAACACTCCTTGTATGTGTTTTTTATCTATATTTTGATTATATGCCAACAAAAATCCAAAATCAAGACCGCAAAGGGCAATAAAAAGTATTTTGATATTTTTAATTAATTTTTGAATTATTTTGATATTTTTGCCTAAAAAATGCTTTTGCATGCTTGATTTTTAAAAGATATGGAATTATAATATATAAAAGAAATAAATTACGCTACGGAGGCAGAAACAAAATGTTTGATGAAATAAAAAAAGAAATTAACATTG
>CABUQL010000089.1 GCA_902493665.1 uncultured Eubacteriales bacterium | reverse complement strand
GAGCCGTATTTAACAGAAGAAGAAATTAAAATATACAAGCGGGGACGCAATGCAAAATCCCCCACTTCGGCAAAAAATGCCGACATAATCGATTACAGACACGCAACCGGATTTGAAGCGCTTATCGGTTATTTATATTTAAAAAAAGATTTTAAGAGACTTGATGAGATATTGAAAAAATGCTTTGAGCAGCACGCCGAAAACAACAAATAAAGGACGTGTGTTAATTGAAAAAATTTTTAAAAACCGCAGTCTCGTATGTTTATATTGCACTTGGATGTCTTTTAACCGCACTGGGACTTAATGCATTTTTAATTCCAAACAAAATTGCGGCAGGCGGAGTTACGGGTGTTGCAACCGTTTTATATGTAAAACTCGGACTTTCCGTTTCGCTTACAACGCTTATTATGAACATTTTGCTGTTTTTAATCGCTTACAAAACGCTCACAAAAGGCGCAATTGTAAAAACACTTTTTGCAACGTTTGCTCTTTCGTTTTTTCTTAAAATCACAGAGAGCTTTGCCATAAATTCAGGCGATATGCTTTTATCGTCCATTTACGGCGGAATTATTTTGGGACTCGGCATAGGAATTTGCGTTGCAAACGACGCATCAACAGGTGGAAGCGATTTTGCCGCAGTTATGATAAACAAAGTCCTTCCGTTTATTTCGGTGGGAAAAATAATTTTATTTATCGATACGGCAATTATTGTTGTGTCGGCATATTTATTTAACGATTACAATTTGATTTTATACTGCTTTTTTGCTCTTGCAATAAGTGTTAAAGCTACAGATTACGTTGTTGACGGTGTTGATTTTGCAAAATCGGCACTGATAATAAGTGACAAATACAAAGAAATCAGCGAAAAAATTCTTTTCGATTTTGAAAGAGGCGTAACGGGCATCTGCTGCAAAGGAATGTATACGCAAGATGAAAAAACGGCGCTTTTATGCATTTTAAAATCAAGAGAAATTGCAAAATTAAAAGAAATAACAAAAGAAATTGACAAAGACGCATTTATTATCATCACTGATGTCAGACAAACGCTCGGTGAAGGTTTTAGAGAATATAATTAATTTAGGAGGAAAACTACATATGGATAACCACTCGCTGGAAATTATTTCTTACAAGATAAGAAAACACGTAATTGACGCAGTTCATTCAGCGTCATCAGGTCATCCGGGAGGTTCGCTGTCAATTGCAGACATACTTTCTGTTTTGTATTTTGACGAAATGAACGTAAATCCCGAAAATCCAAAGGATGAAAACAGGGACAGGCTCGTTCTGTCAAAAGGTCATTGCTCACCCGCTCTTTACGGCGCTCTGGCTGAAAGAGGCTTTATTAAAAAGGAAGATATCAAAACCTTCAGAAAAACCGACAGTTATCTTCAGGGACATCCCGATATGAAAAAAATTCCGGGTGTTGATATGAGCACAGGTTCACTCGGACAAGGTGTAAGCGCCGCCTGCGGTATGGCTCTTGCAGCAAAACTCGACGACAAAGATTACAGGGTATATTCAATCCTCGGAGACGGAGAGCTTGAAGAAGGCCAGGTTTGGGAGGCGGCTATGTTTGCTGCCCATTACAAGCTCGACAATCTCACAATATTTATTGATTTTAACGGTCTTCAGATTGACGGAAACATAGCAGATGTTATGTCGCCCCTTCCGATAGATGAAAAATATGAAGCGTTTGGCTGGAATGTTATAAAAATCGACGCTCAGAATTATGACGAAATCAAATCTGCGCTTAAATGTGCGCGCGAAACAAAAGGAAAGCCGACTGCAATTATTGCAAAAAGCGTTAAAGGAAAAGGCGTATCGTTTATGGAAAACAATTACGCTTGGCACGGTGCCGCTCCGAACGACGAGCAATATGAAATTGCAATGAACGACTTAAACAAAAAGCTTACGGAATTGGAGGGGAACAAAATTGGCTAAACAAGCAACCAGAGAATCATACGGAATCGCTCTTGCAGAGTTTGGTGAGAACAAAAACATTGTTGTTATGGACGCAGACCTTTCAAAGTCCACAAAAACCGAAATGTTTAAAAAGAAATATCCCGAAAGATTTATCAATTCGGGAATTGCAGAGGCTAATATGATGTGTGTTGCGGCTGGTATGGCATCATGCGGAAAAACTGTATTTGCCAGCTCATTTGCCATGTTTGCTTCGGGACGTGCCTTTGAGCAGATAAGAAATTCTGTTTGCTACCCCAACCTCAACGTTAAAATAGGTTCAACGCATGCGGGAATTTCCGTCGGCGAGGACGGTGCGACGCATCAGGCGCTTGAAGACATTGCAATCATGCGTGCGCTTCCGAACATGACAATCATAAATCCTTCCGACGCAGTTGAAGCAAGGCTTGCGGTTAAAGCGGCAATAGACAACTACGGCCCGTTTTATTTAAGATTCGGACGTCTTGCGGTTGATGTTATAAACGACAATCCTTCATACAAGTTTGAGCTTGGAAAAGGTGTAACTTTAAAAGACGGCACAGACGTAACGATTATCGGAACGGGGCTTATGATTGCGCATGCAATGGAAGCCGTTAAAACGTTAAATGACGAAGGAATTAATGCAAGGCTTATAAACATTCACACAATCAAACCGATTGACAAAGACATTATAATTAAAGCCGCAAAAGAAACGGGTGCAATTGTTACGTGCGAAGAGCACTCAGTTATCGGAGGACTCGGAAGTGCGGTTGCGGAGGTTCTTTGCGAAAATGCACCTGCGCCCATGGAAAGAATCGGCACGCAAGACGTATTCGGACGTTCAGGAAAACCGAACGAGCTTTTTGAAGTTTATCATCTTACCCCAAAAGATATTGCCGATGCTGCAAAGAAAGCAATTTCACGAAAATAACTTACTTTTCTTGAAAGAAAAGTAAGCAAAAGAACTTACAATAGTGGTTAAAGCAAGGGTACATAATTGCAAGCCGGAAAAGTTAAAAACAACAAACTTTATCCACACAATGCATCAATTTTTCACTTTTCGAGTGCTAAGCAAAAGAATTTACAATAAAAAAGACGGAGTAAACTTTTTACTCCGTCTTTTTTTCATCATCAAATTTAATATATATCTGTCATTCCATATTTGCAAAAATATTTATTGCACACTTGCAGTTTTCAATTTCAACCTTTTTATACTTTCCGCCAAATTCGCCGTCAACCGTCCAATCAAGTTCTTCATCCGATTCAAAAGAGAGTTTGGACGTTTTAAACAAAATAAATTTATCAGATTTCAAGTTTGAAGTAAGAAGGTCTGCAATTACAAACTGAAAATCCAGCGGATTATCGGTATTCTTTATAAGCAGACACTCAAAAACGCCGTCATTAAGCGAAATATCGACATCGCCCGAATACTTAACTCCGCCCACGGAAAATGAATTTGAAACCATGGCATAAATAAAATCGCCCTCTATCTCTTTTCCGTCTGCCAAAAGTTTTATATGATGAGGCTTAATATTTCCTATTCTCTTAATTCCTTCAAGTACATATGCGGCATATCCCAAAACATTTTTTGTCTGCTGAGGTGTTTCATACGAAACCTCAGTAAATGCGCCGAATGCGGCAATATATGAAAAATACTTATCGTTTCCTATTTTTCCGATGTCTATGCCCGTGCAGTCCGACTCCACAATACTTTTTGCCGCCGAAACCATATCATTTTTCGGAATATTGCAGCTTGCTGCAAAATCGTTTGTCGTTCCTGCGGGAATATATCCGAGCTTCGGTCTTTTTTCCTTATCAAAGCTCATAAGCGCACATACCGCCTCATTAAGCGTTCCGTCGCCGCCGCAAACGCAAACCGTATCAAAATTTTTTCCTTCTTCTTTGATTTTTCTGCATGCGTCATCCTTCATCTGTGTAGGATAAACCTCCACATTTTCGTATCCGCCTTTTACAAAAGTATCAACTATATCCAAAAGACTGTTTTTAATCTGTCCCCTACCCGATTTCGGGTTAAAAACAAAAAGTATTTTCATAAATTTCGCCTCAAACAATTAACAGTTTACTTAAAATATACCGTTTGTAACCAAAAGTATTTCAATCGCCGTTATACACAAAAACGGGATATAATATAAATTACATCCCGTTTATTTTACCACAATTTTTTAATATTTTCAAGAACACTGTACGGAATTTTCAAGTTTCCTCTGCCCTTTCCCATCTCAATATGCGGTTTCATTTTGCCATGGAAATCACTTCCGCCGCTTATTGCAAGGTCAAGTTTTTTTGCTATGCCCATATATTTTTCGTGCATATCATTTGTATAATCGGTGTAATAACCCTCTATACCGCTAAGTCCGATTGATTTTAAATATTTAAGATATTCAAAAAGGCCATCATCACTTTTTTTCATAAGATGCAAATGCGCCGCAAAAGCTTTTCCGCCTGCATTATTTATAAGAGATATTCCCTCCTCCGGCGTAAGATACTGCATATTAACATAGCCGCATTTTCCGCTCGAAAGGTACTTGTCGAAAGCTTCGCTTACACTTGACACATATCCCTTATCAACCATGGCACGTGCAATGTGCGCCCTGCATGTTATTGATTCGCCTGCATATTTTTCGACATCGCAAAGATTTATGTCAAATCCTGCTTCATTAAGCTTTTCAATACTTTTTAATGTACGTGTGCACCTTAAACTTCTGACTTCCGAAAGCCTTTCATTAAGTTCTTGATTTTCTATATCAATTCCGTATCCGAGAATATGGGTTTCCGTTTCCGATTTTACCGAAATTTCAATTCCCCGCACAACTTCAACTCCGATTTTTACGCCTTCGCCAACAGCTTCTTTAACACCGCTGACGCTATCGTGGTCGGTGAGTGCAATTGCAGAAAGTCCGCATTCTTTTGCGTGATTTACAAGTTCTTTCGGCGTCATTGAACCGTCCGATTTTGTTGAGTGTGTGTGAAGATCAATATATTTTTCCATTTTGCACCTTTTCTTAATTTGCTTTTATGAATTTAATTACCGCATTCAATGCTGATTTCGTTAAACACTTTTAAAAGACCGTCTGTGGTTTCGCCGTCTCTTTCCTCGCCTGTTTTATCAAGTATAACGTTTCCGCCGTGCATCATAAGTATTCTGTTACCGTAGTTTATTGCATATCGCAAATTATGCGTAACCATAAGCGTTGTAACGTCTTTTTCGTCTATGATTTTTTGCGTAAGTTCCATAACAATATCGCTTGATTTCGGATCAAGCGCCGCCGTATGCTCGTCTAAAAGAAGAAGGTCGGGTTTTACCATTGTTGCCATAATAAGCGCAAGCGCCTGACGCTGACCGCCCGAAAGGTTTCCCGTCGGAGTGTCGAGTCTGTCCTCTAATCCGAGTCCCAAAACTTCAAGCTGAGATTTATAAAAATCCTTGCGTTTATGATTTAATCCCCTTGTAAGATTAAACGGCTTAAGCTTGTTGTCTGCAATTGACATATTTTCAAAAATCGTCATTGACGGGCACGTTCCGACTGCCGGATTTTGAAACACCCTGGCAATTTTGCGTGCTCTTTTGTAATCCTTAAGCTTTGTAAAATCTTCGCCGTCAACAAAAACCTCTCCGCCGTCGGGAGTTATGTTTCCCGAAATAATATTTAAAAGAGTTGTTTTTCCGCTTCCGTTGCTTCCCACAACCGAAACAAACTCACCTTTTTTTACATGAAGATTAAAATCGGTAAAAAGAACTTTTTCATTTACCGAACCTTTATAAAAAGTTTTATCTATATTTTTAAGCTTAAGCATTTTTTATCCCCCTCTTTTTGTCGAGAAAGTCGCTCAAAACAAGAGTGAGCACAAACAAAACAGTAACAACCATATTCATATCGGATGATTCGAGTCCCGAGCTTATTGCAAGCGTTATGCACATTTTATAGATTATCATTCCGATAATAACGCCGGTTGTTATTCTTATTTTTTTCATTTTGCCAAAAAGCGTTATTCCTATTATTACCGCCGCAAGTCCCATTACC
>CABUQL010000088.1 GCA_902493665.1 uncultured Eubacteriales bacterium | reverse complement strand
TCGGCATTTTAACCGTTCCTATGTCATCACATTGTCTGTGATGCGTGCAGCCTTCGCATATTAAAACAGTGTCGCCGTCACAAAGACTGTCAAGCTTTTTAACTCCATCAACCGCATAATCAAGTTCGCCTTTATATCGCAGAAACAGTATTGAAAACGAGGTGAGCGGCATATCTTCGGGAACAATTTTTGATACATATCCAAATGCCTGTGAATCGGTTATAACGATTTTAACTTTATCGCCAAACATTTCAAGAGTTTTCTTAAGCTCTGTATCACGTACCGTAATGCAGATGTTTCCGCCTTCGAGTAAATCTCTTATTGTTTGCTGCTGGGGAAGGATCAGCCTTCCTTTCGGCGCTCCTGAATCAATAGGAACAACCAAAACCGCAGTATCACCCTCGGATAAAAGGTCGCTTACTATCTGCTTTTTCTTTTCGGGCGTAATTTGTCTTGCAATAAGCTCTTTAAGCTCGTTTATGTTTTCGTTGTTTTTTGCACTCACGCATATTTCGTTGTCGTTTTCGGGGGCAATCCTTTTTAAGTCGCACTTATTATAACAGAGAATATACGGAATGTTTTTTTCTTTAATGCGCTCTATAAGCTCATTGTCATCATCGGTTTTTCCTTCGTTTGAGCCAATAACAATAACTGCAATGTCGGTTTTTGCCAAAATCTGAAATGTCTTTTCAACTCGCATTTTTCCAAGCTCGCCGATGTCATCTGTTCCCGGCGTGTCAATTATCACAACAGGACCTATCGGCAGAAGTTCCATTGTTTTTAAAACGGGGTCGGTCGTTGTTCCTTTAACGTCTGATACAATGGAAAGATTTTGCGATGTTACAGCATTTATAATGCTTGATTTTCCGGCATTTCGTTTTCCAAAAAATGCTATATGAATCCTTTCCGATGCGGGTGTTGATAATAAGCTCATAAATATGCCTCCTTTTTATGCGGTTTTATGTGTCTAAACACATTGTTTTGTTAAAATCTGAAATCACGTTTTCCGCCGTGAATGTTTTTAATGTTGTCCTCTGCAATTTTTTTGACTTTTTCATTCGGGATATTTAAAAGTTCACGCTCAATAAGCTCGTTTCCGATTTTTTTCGTGTCTTCGCTTGCATAGTCTTCAAGATATTCCTTTAAAGTCATAAGCGCATTGGGGTGGCAGCAGTTTTGAATTTGCCCGTTTTTAAGAAGCGTCATAAATCTGTCGCCCGTTCTGCCTTCACGGTAGCAGGCAGTGCAGAAACTCGGAATAAATCCCTGCCGCATAAGCCAGTTTACAACCTCGTCCAAAGTTCTTGTATCTATAACGTCAAACTGCGCCGAATTGTCTTCTTCGGGCTCGGGCTCCGCATATCCGCCGACACTCGTTCTCGAACCTCCGCTGATTTGCGAAATTCCGAGCTGCAATACTCTTTCACGGCATTTTTGGCTTTCTCTTGTAGATACAATCATTCCGGTGTAAGGAACGGCAACTCTTATACAGGCAACAATTTTTGCAAAAATATCGTCATTTATGGAATTGTCAAATGCACTTGGGTCAATATCATCGGCATGTCTGATTCTCGGAACGCTTATGGTGTGAGGACCTACTCCGAATTTTGCTTCAAGGTGTTCGGCATGCATTAAAAGACCTGCAAACTCATATTTATACATTTCAAGACCGAACAAAACTCCCAGTCCCACGTCGTCAATTCCGCCCTCCATAGCTCTGTCCATAGCTTCGGTGTGATAAGCATAGTTGTGTTTCGGGCCTGTCGGATGAAGGGTTTCATAGCTTTCTTTGTGATACGTTTCCTGGAAGAGAATGTATGTGCCGATACCTGCTTCCTTAAGTTTTCTGTAGTTTTCAACTGTTGTTGCAGCTATGTTTACGTTAACACGTCTTATTGCACCGTTTTTGTGTTTAACTGAATAAATTGTTTTTATACATTCCAAAATGTATTCTATAGGATTGTTTACGGGGTCTTCGCCCGACTCAATCGCAAGACGTTTATGACCCATATCCTGAAGTGCAATAACTTCTTTTCTGATTTCATCCTGTGTAAGTTTTTTTCTTGCAATGTGCTTGTTTTTTAAGTGATACGGACAGTATACGCATCCGTTTACGCAGTAATTTGAAAGGTAAAGCGGTGCAAACATAACAATTCTGTTGCCGTAAAAATCTTTTTTGATTTGTCTTGCAAGAGCATATATTTCTTCATTTTTTTCTTCAATTTCGCAGGCAAGCAAAACGGAAGCTTCTTTGTGCGAAAGACCTTTTCTTTTTTTAGCCTTTTCAATTATTTCGCTTATAAGTTTTTCATCGTTTTTATGCTCATCGGCATATTTTAACGTGTCGAGTATTTCCTCGTGGCAGATAAATTCTTCTGCTTTGTCGGATTTTGGGTTATACATTTCATTTCCCTCTTTCGTAAAATTTTATTTGTCTTTAATATAATCGCCGCGCGATACGGCAATTTTGTAACCTATACTTTCAATTCGTCTTTGCAGACACATTCTGCATTCCGCAGCCTCATCGCCCGTGCAGATTTTGTTGTCATAAAGTGCATATTTTTTTCTGACCGAAGTGGGAGAGAGGTTTGGCATTACAACATTTGCACCTGCCATAATTCCTTTTTCGCGCCCTGTTGCATCAAGCGTTCCGAGTGCCGTTGTGGACGGAAGAAGTGCATTTGGGAGCATAAGACGCAAAAGCGAAATCATAGTAAGCGTCTTTTTTACGCTTCCGTTTGGTTTGTCGCAAAAAGGCGTGTCATGCTGCGAAATAAAAGGGCCTATTCCGACCATTTGCGGGTCAAGCTCTTTTAAAAATATCATATCATCGGCAAGATTTTCGTTTGTCTGATACGGCGAATCGACCATAAAGCCGCTGCCGACCTGAAAATTTAAGGCCTTTAAGTTAAACAGACATTCTTTTCTTGTGTCAAGACTCATTTCTTTCGGGTGGAGCATTTTATAATGCTCATCGCATGCGGTTTCGTGACGTAAAAGATATCTGTCTGCGCCCGCCTCTTTATACTTTTTGTAAGTTTCGTAAGTTTTCTCGCCAAGCGACAGCGTAACCGCACAGTCGGGATATTCATTTTTAATGCTTTTTATTATGTCACACATAATATCGTCGGTGTAATAAGCATCTTCTCCGCCCTGCATTACAAATGTACGAAATCCAAGCACGTATCCGTTTTTGCAGCAGGAGAGGATGTCATCTTTTGTAAGACGGTATCTGTCGGCATTTTTGTTTGAACGGCGGATTCCGCAGTACAGACAATCGTTTTTGCAATAGTTTGATATTTCAATAAGACCTCTTATATACACGTCTTTGCCGTAAATTCTATGGCGCACATTGCGTGCTTTTTCAAACAAATACTCTAAATCGTCTGATGCATCAAGCTTGTCTAAAAGAGATATCCACTCGTCTTTTGAAAGGTTTTTGCTTTTTTCAAGCTTATCGATAAAATTTTTCATTGTATCACCTTTAAATATTATCGGAAATGTTTGAATAAATTGTTTTTGTGCTCACACCGTTAAGACTTCCGAGCTTTCCGGCAACTGCGCTTATTATATCATTCGGAGCGTCAAGAGCAATGCTGATAACAGAAATTTTTCGTTTGGGATAGGGAATACCCATTCTTCCGATTATAAACTTTGCGTATTGGTGCAAAATTTCGTTGATTCTTTCAGCACTGTTGTTGTTTTCAACTATAATTCCTATAAGTGCAACTCTGCTGTTTTCCATTTTTACCTCCGTAAGATTTATCGTGTTTAAATCTATTTATCTTAAATAAAAAAGCGTCCTAAAAAGGACGCAAATATTCCATAAAAATACAGTGTCCTTTTTTCTCAAGATGTTACTCTTTCAAAATCAGTTCGTTATTTAATTGGTTTGCCGTCAGATTTTTTCTTTCGGTTTACCAAGTTTTATTGTAACATAAAGATTAAAAAAAATCAAGAAGTATGATTAATCATAATATTTAATTTTTCAAATCAATCCAACTGCCGAATTCATCGTCCCATTTTTCCGGTTCATATTTTGACATACCGGAAGCGGGGAAAAAAGTGATTTCTCCAAAATAAATTTTACCGTTTATTACATAAAAATCCGTTCTTGCAAACGGAATATCTTTAGCAAGAATTGTTGAAATTCTAAGCATTTCATCAAGCAATTCGGGCTTGGGGTGAGGAACTTTTTTATTTGGTATAGCCGGTCTTTTTATGTTTAAGCGGTTCCAGTTTGTGTCATAAAAATCTTCTGTAAGACCTTCTTTTGAAAATCTTCCGTCGCAAACAAGTATAAATTTCGGCGTGCCGTTAAAGTTATGTATTTTGTAATCTTTTATTTCGCCGTACTCGTTGTCTTCCATATATTTTTCGCAGATGATTTTTCTCGGAATATCTTTATAAGGCCATTCTCTGTTTATTTTGTAATAATCCTGCTTAAGACCTTTTTTTAGCTCCCTTTTTACCTTTTCTATATCAAGCTTGTTTTTGTCTTTGCAGATGCACATTCCCAGACCCGAGTTGTGATTGCATTTAAGCACAAATTTATCGGGAAGCTTATCAAAGTCAATGTCGTCGGGATAATCCCAAACTCCCAAAAGGGGGATAAGATATTCTTCGCCAAGTTTTTCTGCTACATAATCTCTTGCCTTGTATTTGTCCGCCATTATTTTGTAAATCGGATTTCTGTTGTAAAGTTTAAGCCATTGAAGTTTTTCATTCATAGTCTTTGGTGACTTTAAATTAAGCTTTTTTTTCATATTTAGTCTATATATCATTTTTAAATATGCTTTATCGCTAAAAAGAGAAGATACAGTCTTATTTGATACTATAAACAATAATATAATACGGGGATTTTTAAACAGTTTTTTTAATTTTTTAATAAATCCCATTTTTTTCAATCTCCTTATTAATCTTTTCATATTCAAGTTTTACAACAAGAAAACAATAGGTAAGATAAATATAAGTTGCTTTTCCGTAATATGTTACCGCACCGATTTCAAATACGAGTCTTAAAAAGAGTATAATAAGAGCAAGCACCGCATTTGAGTTTTTGTATTTAAAAATAAGACGTATAAGATTAAAAATCAAATACGCATACATTGAATAATAAATTATAAAGCCGAATAATCCTCCGCCGGCAAGAAGTTCAACGTAGTTGTTGTGCAGATAAACAAACCAGCCGATTTTCTGTGCGTTTATATATCCTGTATTTCCGATTCCGATTCCGGTAAAAGGCGTCTTTTTAAACTGTTCCAATCCGCCCTTAATCATTTCCATTCGCACAGCCGTTGAATTGTCAACATTACCTTGACCGCTAAAAAGGTTGAATATACTTTCCATTCTGTGATTAATGGATTCGAATGCCTCAAGTTTTATGAGATATGAAAATGCCAAAATGAGCAGCGATACAACAATAAGTGTTGCTATAATGTTTTTAAATGAAATTTCACTTTTGAATTTTAAAAAGAATATAAGCACTGCACATAAAACAATGGAAATTATCGTTTTTTTGCTTCCTGTCGAAAGGGCAATAAAGAAAAGAAGTGCAACAAAAACATAGTTTATTGGACGTTTCCTAAACATAGCATAATAAAGACCTATAAAAAGCGAAACAACGGTATACATTCCGATAGCATTTACCTGTCCGACTTCTTCGCCCATACGTTCGCCTTCCTGCATCATATTAAGAAAGTTTTGTATACCGTATACGCCGAGAATGTATATGCACATTGCAATGCCGGAAATATAAAATATTTTGTCGACAACGGTGTAGTTTTTTAGTGAGTAGAATAACGAATAAGCAAACAGACAAAAAATAATAATCTGTGTAACTGTAAAGCCTTTTTCAAATGTAAGCGAAGCATTTCTTGCCCATAACGAAGATGTATATATGTATATCATAAAGGCGGCAAAAAACCAAAAGTATATGTCAAATTTTAAACATCTTGTTTTAAAAAAAACAAGACAGCAAACAC
>CABUQL010000087.1 GCA_902493665.1 uncultured Eubacteriales bacterium | reverse complement strand
AATATTACACTGTTTTCATCAAGCGCTATTACAATTGCAATTACGGCAATTAAAATAAGCGTTAATCTCGATATGTTCATAACCTGTTTATCATTTGCGTCTTTTTTAAATACTCCCTGATAAATATTTTTTGAAAATGCGGAAGCTGCAATCAAAAGATATGAATCAGACGAACTCATTGTTGCTGCAAGTATTCCTGCCATTACAAATCCTGCAAAAATCGGAGGAAGTGAGCTTTCGGCAAGGGTGATAAATATGTTTTCCGCACTTGCCTGTGTAAGATGAACTGTCGGGAAAAGCATTCTTCCTACAATACCTATAAACACTGCAACTGCAAGCGATATAAGAACCCAAACCATAGCAATTTGTCTTGAACGTTTAAGCTCGCCTTCACTTCTTATTGCCATAAATCTTAAAAGTACCTGAGGCATACCGAAATATCCGAGTCCCCATGCAAGCATAGAGCAAACTTTAAGCCATCCGTATTCGGAAGCTGCACCGAAAACGGGGTTTCCTGCTTCAATAATCTGTTTTCCGCTTTCATCAATCTCAGGTGTTGCGATATGGAAAAATTCCAAAAATCCCGGAATGTTTCTTGCATTTTCAATTACTTTTGAAAATCCGCCCGCATTTATTGTGCAAATTGCAACGATAACAACAAGCGCAACAATCATTATAAGTCCCTGAATAAAGTCAGATGCACTCTCTGCCAAGAATCCGCCGAGAACTGTGTAGAACAAAACGAAAATTGCACCGACAATCATCATTGAAATATAAGGAAGTCCGAAAAGTGTTGAAAAGAGTTTTCCGCATGTAACAAAACAGCTTGCGGCATAAACCGTGAAAAATATAAGAATAAATGCAGCCGAAATTGTAAGGATAACCTTTTTTTCTTCTCTGAATCTGTTTGAGAAAAACTCCGGAAGTGTTATAGCATCATTTGCCCTTATACTGTAACGGCGAAGTCTTTTTGAAACTATAAGCCAGTTTAAATATGTGCCGACCGCAAGACCGATTGCCGTCCATGCCGCATCGGCAAGACCGCACCAGTAAGCAACGCCGGGAAGACCCATCAATAGCCATCCGCTCATATCAGAAGCTTCCGCGCTCATTGCAGTAACCCAGGGACCGAGCGAACGTCCTCCGAGAAAATAATCGTCAGAGCTCTGATTAGCCTGTTTTGCGCAGAATACTCCTACAGCGGCAACAACCACCATATAAATAATCATTGCAATTAAAATCTGAACAGTGTTTGTAAAAAACATAAAATTCCTCCTGTTTTGTGTATTAAAGACATAATAAACCATCATATCTTATTATTATACCAATAATATCGTAAAAAGTCAATATTTTCACAAATATATAGATTTTTTTAAAAAGTGAAATTTTATAATTATAAAGCATTTTTTTGTAATAAAAGTATTTTTTAGAAAAATTATAACTATTTTTAAAAAAATCTTGACTTTTCAAAAAATATGTGATATCTTTTAGAAAACCGTTGAGGAAGAGTAAGTAAGTTTTGAAACTGTTCTTTTAAGAGAGCCGCAGATGGTGGAATTGCGGCAGAATAAGACTTAACCGAATGGACTTCTAAGGGCAATCAGAAACAAGTTATTTGGAGTATGTGCGACGGAGTATGACGCTCCGTAATCAAAAGTCGGCGTATATTTGTACGCGCAGAGCGGACGCATGTTTTTGCGTCAAGCCGGGTGGCACCGCAGGATTATAACTCCTGTCCCAGCAAATGTTTATTTGTTATGGGATTGGAGTTTTTTTGTATTTCAGTCCCAAAAATTAAAAACCGGAAAGGAGACATTTACTATGTCAGAAAGAAAAATCCCGTACAAAATATATCTTGAAGAAAGCGAAATGCCAAAAGCTTGGTATAATTTAAGGGCTGATATGAAAAACAAGCCCGCACCGCTTTTAAATCCGGCAACAGGTTTGCCTATGAAAAGCGAAGAACTTGAAGGCGTTTTCTGCGATGAGCTTGTAAAGCAGGAGCTTGATGATGAAACGGCATATTTTCCTATCCCGTCAGAAATTTTGGATTTTTACAAAATGTACCGTCCGTCTCCTCTTGTAAGAGCATACTGTCTTGAGAAAAAACTCGGAACACCTGCTAAAATTTATTACAAATTTGAAGGAAACAACACGAGCGGAAGCCACAAATTAAATTCTGCAATCGCACAGGCATATTATGCGAAAAAACAAGGCTTGAAAGGTGTAACAACAGAAACCGGTGCCGGTCAATGGGGTACTGCCCTTTCAATGGCATGCTCATATTTTGATTTGGACTGCAAAGTTTACATGGTTAAGGTTTCATATGATCAAAAGCCTTTCAGACGTGAAGTTATGAGAACCTACGGTGCATCGGTTACGCCGTCGCCGTCTATGGAAACAGAGGTAGGCAAAAAGATACTTAAAGAACATCCCGGAACAACGGGAAGTCTTGGCTGTGCAATTTCCGAAGCAGTTGAAAAAGCCGTTACAACCGAAGGCTACAGATACGTTTTGGGAAGCGTTTTAAATCAGGTACTTTTGCATCAATCGGTAATAGGTCTTGAAACAAAAGCCGCACTTGACAAATACGGTATTAAACCCGATATAATTATAGGATGTGCCGGAGGCGGCTCGAATCTCGGCGGCCTTATCGCACCGTTTATGGGAGAAAAAATAAAAGGACTTGCTGATTACAGAATAATTGCGGTTGAACCTGCATCGTGCCCCAGTTTTACAAGAGGAAAGTTTGCATATGACTTCTGCGACACGGGAATGGTTTGCCCGCTTGCAAAAATGTATACACTCGGCAGCGGATTTATTCCGGCTCCAAACCATGCCGGCGGTTTAAGATATCACGGTATGAGCTCCACACTTTCGCAGCTTTACCATGACGGTCTTATGGAGGCAATATCCGTAAAACAAACAGAAGTGTTTGAAGCAGCCGAAACATTTGCAAGAATTGAAGGAATACTCCCCGCCCCCGAAAGCAGCCATGCAATAAAAGCCGCTATTGACGAAGCTTTAAAATGCAAGGAAACGGGCGAAGAAAAAACAATTGTATTCGGGCTTACAGGAACGGGATATTTTGATATGGTTGCATATGAAAAATTCCACGACGGCAAAATGGAGGATTACATTCCTACAGACGACGAACTTAAAAAGAGCATAGATGCTTTGCCGAAAGTTTGATATTACATCTTATTTACCGTATAAAAAACTCCGAAATTATTCGGAGTTTTTGTTTTGCTTATAATTTTTACTTTTCAAGATATTTTGAAAAAATATCAAGTGTATTTCCCGAATTGTTTTTCTCGGGCCAATAGAAGTTATTTCCTTTAAGGGTAAGCGTTTTAACGTAGTAATTTCCGCTATTTAAATTAAACTGCTCAATCCATTTAAACACGCTTCCTTCAGTACCGTATTCAATGATGAAGTTCTTCTTTTTAACACTTACGAGCTTGTCAGTGTCTTTTTCATAAACCGCAGTAATTATCTGTACGGGATATTTATTGTTTAAAACATAACTGTCGCTTGTTGATTTTTCGTGTTCAAACTCAATGTTTTCAACACATTCCATATAATATTCGGTGTAGAATTTTCCGTTTGTCGGAACAGATTCAACAAGGTTTTTGTTACTGTCTAAAATATCGATATCATAAATTTTAAGCTTGCTTGTTACACTCTGTGATTCTGCAGGCGTAAAGCTTCCCTTCATGAGCACTCCGTCAACAATTGCCCAGCACGTGTTGTTGAATGCAAATAAACTGTCAACTTTTTTGCCGTCAAAGCTGCACACAACTTCGGTTCCGCCGTTTGAAAGTGCATAAACATTGTTATTGCCGCCAAAACCTACAACCACATTTGCGCCGGCATCTGTAAAGGTCGCAATTTTCGTTACTTTTGAAGAATCTATGTCATAATACTTTTTAGGCATTGCAACATGCATAGTGCTTGTGTTTGCTTCTGAATTATGCTTTCTGTATGCTTTTGTTGCATACACCCCGTCATCGGAAAGAAGATAACAAATCTGTCCGTCAACAAGAATCTGTTTAAACACCGGCAAACCTGCAATTGTAATTTCAGTCCAGTTTGTTGAACCGTATTCCGAATAACCGATTACACACTTGTTATCTGCAGTATAGCCAACTGCAACATACATATATGCATTTTCATCGGAAACGTATTTTATATCGTTGTAAGTATTTTTCAGCTGATATCTTGTAAGTGTGTTTTTTGTATGAGAGTCATCATAAACGTTGTAGTTATGAAAATATCCGTTATTATCAAGAAGTGTAAACGATGCTCCGTCGGACGCAACTGCTATATATTTATTTGCATTATTCCAATAACTGGGTTTCGGAAATGTCTTTAACTCCGAAAAGTCTTCGTTCTTGCTGGCAATAATATTTCCGTTGTCCGATGCCATAACATATGTAACATTTTCTCTTTCCGTTCCCGCATTTTTCGGGAGATACTCCACAAATTTATACTGAGAATTAAATGTTTTAATTTTTTGACAGCCCGTGCCTCCGGATTCATTTATTCTTACACGGTACAGACTGTTTTTTCCGAGCAGATAAAATTTATCGTAAGATGTATTCGGAGGACTTAAAACCGTTCCTTCTCCGATAGTTGCATTTGTTTTTGCAAAATCTATACTGTCGGGATAAACGTCTATGTAGCACTGCATAAGATTATTTCCGTTTTCGTCAAACGAAAGGTCGTATCTGTCTTCAAGAATGATGCTGATATATGTTCTTCCGGGGTTTATTGCGTGAACAACACCGTTTGCACTAACAGTTGCAACGCTTTTATCGGAAGAAAAATATTTAATTGTTTTGTTATCGGCATTAACAGGAGTAAGCGAGGTTTCAATCTTATAACTTGAATTAACCTTTAAATCGTGCGATTTCGGATATGTAAAACTTTTTACTTCAACGTGTCCGTTTTTTGAAGTACTTACGGCTTTTTGCGCATTAACAAGTCCGTAGCCGAACTCAATGTCATACTTTTCCGAGCCGAGATCCGTTGCGCTGAGTTTTAAAACGTCAAACATTTCTTTCGGTGTAATATCGGGATTTGAAATTTTTATCATAGCGGCAATTGCGGCAACAACAGGTGATGCAAAGCTTGTTCCGCTTCCTTGCACAACGCCTTTTTCGGAAATAACCGACATACTCTCGCCGGGCGCGGAAATATCAACCATATCGTTATACTGCGAAAATACGCTTCTCTCTTTTTTCGGCGAAGTTGCACCGACCGATAATGAATAAAAACTTGTTGCAGGATAAGAGTATTTTGTTGAATAATAATTTCCTGCCGCGCAAACAACTGTTATTCCTGCGTCATATGCCCTTTTTACGTAATCCGCCAAAAGGTTTGTCGGCGATGAAAGGCTGATGTTTATAACATCGACTTTTTTGGAAATTGCATATTCCATTGCCGAGCAAAGATACTGCTGGCTTATAGCATTTAATCTGTTCATAACGTTAATGGGCAAAATGCTTACATTTGTTTCGCCCGCAACACCGCATATTCCGTAATTGTTGTTTGCCTGTGCTGCAATAATGCTTGCAACTTTGGTGCCGTGGTCGGAATTTGACTCATTTCCCATATGTGCTATATCGGACGGATTTTCACTTCCCGTTACGGCATTATATGTTACCATTTTTCCGTTTGAATCTTTTAAAACGCGGTTTTTAATATCTTCATTTGTAATATCAAGACCGGTATCTATTACGGCAACAACCGCACTGTTTGACAAAGTTCCTTCATTTGCAAGCGCTTCCCACGCTCCGCCTGCATTAACTTCGTCAAGATACCACTGTCCGCTGTATTTACTGTAATCATTGGGCAAAGACGAAAGAGCTTTTAAATCATTTTCGCCCACAGATGAAACATCGGCATTGTTTTCCGTCTGGTTTTCCGTGTCAGAATCTGTTAAACTGTTATCATCATTAAACTGAAAATAAGAGTCAACCTCAGC
>CABUQL010000086.1 GCA_902493665.1 uncultured Eubacteriales bacterium | reverse complement strand
CAAACATTGCAAAAACAACACTTTCAAATTTAAAAGACTATTTTTCGGACAAACTTCTTTTAAACGAAATATGCTACAAATGCGAAAAAGGCGAAGCATGCAGTAAAAAGACGGGAGAAAACTGTTTTTAAAAGCTATGGTTATTTCATTTTTCAGAACGATAATTTTATATATTCTTGTAATAATGGCGCTGCGTCTTATGGGCAAAAGGCAAATCGGAGAGCTTCAGCCCTCCGAGCTTGTCGTTGCAATAATGATTTCAGACCTTGCAACAGTTCCCGTTTCGGATATTGCAATTCCTCTTTTCAGCGGAATTATCCCTATTTTAACGCTTATCATTTTTGAGGTTGTAATATCGTTTTTAAACCTTAAAAGCGACAAATTCAGAAATATTTTTACGGGAAAACCTGCATATCTTATAAAAGACGGAGTTTTACAGGTTAAGGAAATGCAGAAATTAAGATACACAATCGAGGACCTTTTATCCGAGCTGCGTCTTAAAGACGTTACCGACATAAGCACGGTTTACACGGCCATGCTCGAAACAAACGGAGAACTGAGCGTTGTTATGAAGTCGCCTTACAAAACCGTTACGGTATCGGATTTAAATTTATGCGTAAAGCAGGAAAAAGCCGCTCTTGTTCTTATAAGCGACGGAATTGTAAGAACAAATCACTTAAAAGAGGCAAACAAAAATATGAAGTGGCTTAAAAGCGAGCTTTTGAACAGAAACATAAAAAATTTAAAAGACGTGTTTATTCTCTCCTATTCGTCGGACGGGAAAATATTTTTACAGAAAAAGGAGAAAAACAAAAAATGAAGGTTTTTATATGTGTGCTCCTTATACTTGCAATACTTATAACGGGATTTATTGCAAATTATTTTTATCTTAAAAATAAAAGCGACGCAATTTTGGATAACCTTTTAACTCTCCAGAAATTTGCCGAAAAAAGCGACTTTGAAAACTGCAAAAAGTCTTACAATACACTTTATAAAAACTGGGAAGAGTGCAAAAATATACTTTTCATATTTTCAAATCACAAAGACCTCGATGATATATACAAATCAATGCTTAAAATAAAAGTGCGGGTTGACTATCAAAAATATGACGAAGTTATTGAAGAAGCAGAGGTCGCAAAGCAAATGATTAAAGACGTTCCGGCAAAAGAAGCTCCCACTTTGGAAAACATTTTTTAAGCCCTTAAGGCATCGGAAGATAAAACCTGCATAAAAATTACGTCAATTTTACTGTAATTATGTTAAATTTTATAATATATGTAAAAAACCCTTGAAAAATGTGTAAAAAAATCATATAATATATTTGTATGTCAAAAAATAATTACGGGAGTGGTAATTTTGAATAAATTCTCATCTATTATTCTGGCAGCAGGTCAGGGTACGAGAATGAAATCCGAAAAATGCAAAGTTATGCATAAAATCTCGTCTAAACCGCTTATAAAATGGGTTTATGAAAAGGCAAAAAAGGCGGGAAGCGGAAAAACCGTTATGGTTGTAGGACACAAAAAAGAACAGGTTATGGAATATATGGGACCCGATGAGCTTTATGCGGTTCAGGAGCAAAGACTCGGAACAGGCCATGCGGTTATGATGACAAAAGAGTTTTTTAAAGACGACGACGGTATTGTTGTTGTTTTCAACGGCGATACTCCCCTTATTTCCGACAAGCTTATATCCGATCTTGTTGAATATCATAAAAAAAGCGGCAACGCCGCAACCGTTGTATCGGCAGTTGTTGACAATCCTTTCGGATACGGCAGAGTAATAAAGCTTTCCGACGGTTCTTTGGTAAAAATCGTTGAACAAAAAGACGCCTCGGAAGAAGAAAAAAAGGTGTGCGAAATAAATTCGGGTATGTATTGCTTTAATACAAAAGACCTTTTCGATGCACTTTCAAAAATTAAAAACGACAATGCTCAGGGTGAGTATTATCTTACAGACACAATATCTGTTTTAAAAGGCGAAAACAAAAAAGTCGGCGCATTTGTTGCCCCCGATTACAAAGAAATACTCGGTGTAAACAACAGAGTTGACCTTGCGGCGGCGCAGAAAATCAAAAATGATGAAATAATCACAAAAAATATGATTGCCGGCGTCACAATAATCGACCCTCAAAACACATATATCGACGATGAAGTAATTATCGGAAGCGACACAATAATTTATCCGGGAAGCATTATAAGAGGAAAAACCGTTATCGGCTCCGACTGCGAAATAGGTCCGTCATCAACACTTGATGATACAGTAATCGGAAATGGCACAACTTTTAAAAATTCCGTTGCGATAAATGCAAAAATCGGCGACAACACAACCGTCGGACCGTTTGCATATATAAGACCAAACTCGGATATTAAAAACAATGTTAAAATCGGCGACTTTGTTGAAGTTAAAAATTCCGTTATCGGAAACGGCACAAAGGTTTCGCATTTAACATATGTCGGCGACAGCGATGTCGGTGAAAAAATCAACTTCGGCTGCGGAACGATTACAGTTAACTACGACGGCAAAAACAAATTCAGAACGGTTATTGAAGACAACGCATTTATCGGCTGCAACACAAATTTGGTTGCTCCGGTTAAAGTCGGAAAAGGCGCATTTATTGCGGCCGGCTCAACAATTACCGATGACGTTGATGACAACGCACTTGCAATCGCAAGAAGCAGACAAACTGTTAAAAAAGACTGGAGAAAGAAAAACTAAGCAATATGTTTTATTAAGCATGAGCAAAATTACTTAAGAAACTAAAAACAATAATTCGTTATTATATATTATTTTCAGGAGGAAAACAAATGATATCACACGGTAAAAACATTAAAATTTTTGCGGCCAACGCAAGCCGTGAGCTCGCAAAAAAAATTGCCGAGTATCTCGGAACAACCCTCGGAAACTCCCAGGTAGGCTCATTTTCTGACGGTGAAATTTTTGTAAACATCAATGAAACTGTCAGAGGCTCGGACGTATTTGTGGTTCAGTCAACTTCAAATCCCGTTAACGACAACCTTATGGAGCTCCTTATTATGATTGACGCGTTCAAGCGTGCATCGGCAGGAAGAATAACGGCGGTTATCCCCTACTTCGGATATGCAAGACAGGACAGAAAAGCAAAAGCAAGAGATCCGATTTCATCAAAACTTGTTGCAAACCTTATTGCAAAAGCAGGCGCTGACAGAGTTCTTACAATGGATCTTCACGCACCGCAGATTCAGGGATTTTTCGATATCCCCGTTGACCACCTTTTAGGTGTTCCGGTTCTTGCAAAATACTTTAAAAACGAGTTCAAAAGCATCCTTTCGGATACAGTTGTTGTATCTCCTGACCTCGGAAGCGTTACAAGAGCAAGAAACTTTGCACAAAGACTCGATGTTCCGATAGCAATTATCGACAAAAGACGTCCAAAAGCAAACGTTTCGGAAGTTATGAATATTATCGGTGATATTAAAGACAAAAACGTTATCTTGGTTGACGATATGATTGACACCGCAGGAACAATCGTTCACGGTGCCGAGGCGCTTAAAGAACGCGGTGCAAAAAGTGTTTACGCTTGCTGCACACACGGTGTTCTTTCAGGTCCGGCAATTGAGAGAATAAGCGGAAGCTGCATCGAACAGCTTGTTATGCTTGATACAATTCCTCAGCCGAAAGAAAAGAGAATCGGTAAAATCAAACTTTTATCAATTGCCCCGATATTTGGTGAAGCAATCGAAAGAGTCTACGAAGAAGTTTCGGTAAGTCCGCTTTTCAGCTGATTTGGAAAATACATATTTGTGCATAAAAGATTTATTTAATCTCTTATGCCGAATTTAAACAAAATTACACCAGCCGATGTGTCTGCACATCGGCTTTAGGTTGTATAAAAAATCTCTTTGGCTTTTATGTATCGGCACCGGAGATCGAAACACAAAAAGGAGATTTTAATAATTACTGTTTGCCGGCAAAAACGGGCAATAACGGAAAGGATATTTTTATGTTTTTAATTGCAGGACTTGGAAATCCCGACAAAAAATATGACAGAACAAGACACAACATCGGATTTGACGCCATAGATGTCATAGCAAACGCATATAATATAGACGTCAAGAAAATTAAATTCAAGGCAGTTTACGGTGACGGAAATATCTGCGGTCAAAAAGTGATACTTGCAAAACCTCAGACTTATATGAACAACAGCGGCGAAAGTGTCCGTGACATATGCGCTTTTTACAAAATCCCCCCTGAAAATGTTATAATTTTTCACGATGATATAAGCCTTGAAACAGGAAGAATAAGAATCAGGGAAAAAGGAAGCGACGGCGGTCACAACGGACTTAAATCCATTATATATCAGCTCGTAAGCGACCAATTCATAAGGGTAAAACTCGGCGTCGGCTCTCCCGAAAACAAAAACTATGATTTGGCAGATTACGTACTCGGAAAATTTACCGACAAAGACCTTGAAAAAATATTGCCGATGCTTAAAGAAACAAGCGGTATTGCCGGGGAAATAATAAAAAACGGCTGCCAGTCGGCAATGAATAAGTATAATGGTTTCGGAAACACAAAAGAATAAATTTAGCGAAAAAACAGAATTTAACAGATTAAAGACTATCGGATTTGAATTTAACGCCAAGACGGCAAAAACTTGAATTTAATATGGCTTTATTATAAGAAAGGAGGAGAATATATGGACGCCTTTTGCGAAATTGCAAAGCTATATCCCGAACTTTGCGCACTTGAAAACTGTGTGAAGTCAAATAACACGCCTGTTTTTGTTTCGGGCGCAACGGGTTCGCAAAAAAATCAGATGATATATTCGCTTGCAAAAGCTCTCGGCAAAAAAGCGCTTGTTATCACTTCCGATGAGCGTGAAGCATCTGCCATAAAAGAAGACTTATCAACTCTTTTTAATGCCGACGTTCCGATTTTTAAATCAAAAGAATACGTTTTTTACGACGTTGAAGTTTCAACAAAAGAATCGGAAGGACAGAGAATCTGTGCGCTTTCAAACCTTCCTTCATCCCCTGCCGTTGTTACATCCGCGCAGGCTTTAATGCAATACACAATTCCTAAAAATCTTCTTTTAAGCCTTCAGCTCACTTTTAAAACCGGCGATGAAGTAGACCGCGATGTTGTTTTGCAAAAGCTTATAAAAATGGGTTACAAGCGTGTTTTTACAATTGAAGGACCGTCGCAGTTTTGCATAAGAGGTTCGATTATCGATATTTCCCCAGTCGGATATGAAAACCCGATTCGTATTGAACTTTTCGGCGATGAAATAGATTCAATAAGAGAATTTGACGTTATGACACAGCTTTCAATTAAAAATAACGACTGTGTAAAGATTATCCCCGCACGCGAAATGATTATTGAAGATAAAGAGAGTATCGCAAAAAAGATTTCCGCTCAAAAAAATGAGAATTTTTACTCCGACATTTTAAAGCTTGACGAATACGGATATTTTCCTTCTATGGACAAATATCTGCCGTTTGTTTACGAAAACATAACGACGCTTTTTGATTATATTGATGATGATTATATTATCTTTTTTGACGAGGGTGCAAAAATAAAGGAAAGCGCCGAAGTTTACGAAAAAGAACAAAACGAAATAATTGCGGATATGCTTGACAAAGGTCTTTTTCCAAAAACGAAAAAACCGTATATTTTAAGCGGAACAGACATCTTTTCGCCAAAGGCTCCGTCTGTATTTTTAAGTGCGGTTATGTATGTCGGCGGTGAAATTAAAATAAAAGAAATTATAAATATTACCGCAAAAACACTTCCGTCATACAGCGGAAAAGCGGAGTTTTTATACGATGACTTAAATTTCTGGAAAAAAAACGGTTACAGAATCCTTTTGCTTTTATCGTCAAAATCACGTCTTGAATCGGTTAAAGAATCCCTTGACGGCGAAAACATCGAAACAACCGTAAAAGATTCTCCCGACTGTCTGCCCGCTCCGGGACAGATTTTCTTAAGTGTAGGAAGTCTTTTAAAAAGCTTTGAATATCCTTCTATAAAAACAGTT
>CABUQL010000085.1 GCA_902493665.1 uncultured Eubacteriales bacterium | reverse complement strand
TGAAAAAATGACCGAGTTTGCAAAAACAAAAGAGTATGAATATCTTTTCGGTTTTGAAGAAAGTTACGGTTATCTTGCCGGAACATATGCAAGAGATAAAGACGCAGTTGTTGCTTCAATGCTTATTGCACAGATGGCGGCAGATTACAAGAAAAAAGGTATGACGCTTTATGAAGGACTTATGGCACTCTACGAAAAATACGGCTACTACAAAGACAAGCTTCACACAGTAACGCTTAAAGGTCTTGACGGTGCCGAAAAAATTAAGCAGATTATGACGGATATCAGAGAAAATCCGCCTAAGGAAATAAACGGCGCAAAAGTACTTAAGGTTTTAGATGTTTTAAAAGGTGAGGAAAAAGACGTTGTTACAGGAGCTGTGAATAAAATCGATTTGCCAACATCAAACGTTTTAAGATTCTACTTAAGCGACAAGTCATGGTTTGCGGCAAGACCTTCGGGAACAGAACCGAAAATCAAATTTTATTTCGGTGTTTGCGCAAACAGTCTGAGCGAAGCGGACGAAAAAATGGAAGCATTTAAAAATGCCGTTGTTTCGATGATAGAAAAGTAATAATCGTAATTTGATAGGTTTTATTAAAGAAAACTAATGATTATTTAAAATAAAAAAAGAACTGCATCTGCAGTTCTTTTTTTATGATGTTTAATTATTCGGTTTTTCAATGTATCTTTTGATTTTCTTTGTTGTTGTTTTTGCAAGTTCGGTATCGCGGATTTCAAATTTTCTTATATATTTATAAAGCGGATTTCGCTTGTTAAGCGCTTTCACTGCGCCTTCAATCATATTTTTCACATCTTCATCGGTAGCATTCGGATTTGTGCTTTTTATATAGTCATAATTCGGAACAATTATGGCACAAAGAACCGTTTCATTATTTGCCTTTCCGCCGTAAACCATACTTTCTGCAATAAAAGGATTGTCATTTAAAAACGTTTCAAGCTCTTCGGGAAATACATTTTTCCCGTTTGACGCTATAATAACGTTTTTCTTTCTTCCCGTTATGTGAATAAATCCGTCGTCGTCAAAGTATGCAAGGTCGCCCGTGTAAAACCAATTGTTTTTAAGAACTTCATCGGTTGCTTTTTGGTCTTCGTAATAACCGAGCATAACGTTCGGTCCGCGGCATATAATTTCTCCGATTCCGTTTTCGTCGCAGTCGATTATTTTAACGTCCATTCCGACGCACGGATAGCCTGCCGAATCGTCTTTGTAAAAATAATCTCTGTTAAGCGCAACAATCGGTGCACATTCTGTTATTCCGTAGCCCTGGAAAAAGTTGATGCCGAGATCTCTGAATCCCTTTGAAACTTCGGGGTTTACCGCTGCCGCACCGGCTATAAACATTCTTATGCTTCCGCCGAAATTGTCCGTAACCTGTTTAAAAAGCTTCTTTCTTAAATCAATGTGTGCTTTTCTGAGTGTATTTGAAAGCGACAATGCTTTTTTCAGCTTTTTGTCAATATTGTTTTTCTTTGCCGCTGCCCATATTCTTTTATACATTGCTTCAAAAATTGCAGGAACGCCGAGCATAATTGTTGCTTTTGATTCCGCAAGATTTTTCTGAATATATTTAAGACCTTCGCAGTATGCAACCGTTGCGCCTCTGTAAAGGGGACAAAGAAAACCGCAGGTACATTCGTATGTGTGGTGAATCGGAAGAACCGATAAAAACACGTCTTTGTCGTCGATGTAAAGCATACGGCACATATTCATAAGGTTTGACGAAATTGTTTTGTGCGAGTGAAGCACGCCTTTTGAAAGCGCCGTTGTGCCCGATGTGAAAAGAAGGATTCTTGCTTCTTCGGTATCAATTTCAATGTTTTTAAAACGCGAATCGCCGTTTAAAATATCATTTTTACCGTTTTTCAAAAGCTTTTTAAGACTGAGCTCGTTTTCTGTATCATCGTCAATATCCATATTAATAAGGAAGTTCAATCCTTCAATGCTTTCCTTTGCTTTAATCATATCTTCGGAAAACTTTTTGGAATAGACAACCGCATCGGCTTTTGAAATTTTTAAAAGATTGCTCCAGTCCTCAAAGGGTAGTTCCTTGTCGATAGGTATAACCATACTTTTGCCGTTTACCGCAGCAAGATATGAAATCGCCCATTCGTATCTGTTTTCGCTTATAACGGCAACTCTTTTTAAATCAAGATCCAAAAACGATGTTCCCAGCGACTCAACATCGCGTGAAAAATCAATGTACGAAACGCTTTCGTATGCGCTGCCTCTTTCCGGTTTTCTTAAAAATGCCGTTTTGCTGCCGTATTTTTCAACGCTCTTTTCTATCATATCTTTAATAGAAGTAATTTCGGCAACATCATAATATGCATAATTTTTCAATATCCGCACCTCCGCCGTGCTTTTAGTTTTAAAATGAAAATTTCAAAATAAATCCATATATAACTATTCTATCACAATAAAGACAAAAAACCAATAAAAAAATGAAAAAAATAATAAAAAAAACACTTGACATTTTTGACATGCTGTGTTATCATTGTAAATTGCAATCATATCCGTTTAGCTATGCCCAAAACCGAGCAAAAATTGTATATTTTTCCATTATATGGGTAGAATTTGTTTGGTTTTTTTGATTTGACATTATTTTGGGCTGTTAATAAAATATACTTTAAATATTTTTTTCCTTTATATTAATATATAATCTGCAAACGGTTTTTTATGATATCATGCTAATGTTTAATCTTTTTTATTTAGCCGAAAGAAAGTAATCCGAGCTCGCCTTGAAAAAGGTATAAATTTGGCATATTTCGGCTACGCCCGCGAAATCAACTTAGAAGTGAGGGTGCTGCAGAAGCTCAAGTTGGTTTAGGCTGAAAATCCCCACAATTTTTAAACGAGGTGATTTGTTTTATGGTACATCCAGTCAAGCTTGGTAAAAATGAACGTATGAGCTATTCAAAAATCGGCGATATTGCGGAAATGCCAAACTTAATCGAGGTACAGAAAAACTCTTATCAATGGTTTATTGAAGAGGGTTTGCATGAGGTACTGAGGGATATTTCTCCGATTACGGACTTTTCGGGGAATCTCGTTTTGGAGTTCAACGATTATTATTTGGAGGACAATCCGAAATATTCAATTGAGGAATGTAAGTCGCGCGACGCTACATACTCAAAGCCTCTTAAAATGAAAGTTCGCCTTATCAACAAGGAAACGGGTGAAGTTAAAGAACAGGAAATTTTTATGGGCGAATTTCCTCTTATGACAGACCAGGGTACTTTCATTATTAACGGTGCGGAAAGAGTAATCGTAAGCCAGGTTGTGCGTTCTCCCGGAATATATTATGCAATGCAGTTTGATAAGCTCGGTAAAAAGCTTTATAACGCAACTGTTATTCCTAACAGAGGTGCATGGCTCGAATATGAAACGGACTCAAACGATGTTTTCAGCGTTCGTATTGACAGAACAAGAAAGCTTCCCGTTACAATTTTCTTAAGAGCACTGGGACTTGGAACAAATGCACAGATTCTCGAATGCTTCGGTGAGGATTTCAAGCTTTTGACAACACTTGAAAAAGACTCAACATCAAGCCAGGAAGAAGCTCTTATTGAAATCTATAAAAGACTCCGTCCGGGCGAGCCCCCCACGGTTGAAAGTGCGACAAGCCTTTTAAATTCGCTTCTTTATGATTCAAAACGCTATGACCTTTCAAAAGTCGGCCGTTTTAAATTCAACAAAAAACTTGCCATTGCAAAAAGAATAAGAAACTTTAAAGCAGCAAGAGATGTTGTTGACGCAACAACCGGCGAAGTTTTGGTATCAAAAGGCGATATTATATCAAACGATGCTGCAAAAGAAATAGAAAAACTCGGCGTAAACGTTGTTTATCTTGACTTTGAAGGCAAAGAAATAAAAGTATTCTCAAACGGTATGGTTGATATTCACGACCATGTTGATTTTGATATTTCAGACCTTAAAATTAACGAAAAAGTAAGATTTGATGTTCTTACGGATATTTTGGAAAATTTTGAGGACGAAGAAGAAATTAAAGCCGAAATCGAAAAGAGAATAGACGACCTTATTCCTAAGCATATAATTTTGGAAGATATTTTGGCTTCCATTAACTATCACAACAACCTTTCTTATTCAATGGGAACAACAGACGACATCGACCACCTCGGAAACAGAAGAATCCGTGCAGTCGGCGAACTTTTGCAAAACCAGTTCAGAATCGGTCTTGCAAGACTTGAAAGAGTTGTAAAAGAAAGAATGACAATTCAGGATCTTGACGCTGTTACACCGCAGCTCCTTATAAACGCAAGACCTGTTGTGTCGGCAATTAAAGAATTTTTCGGAAGTTCACAGCTTTCACAGTTCATGGATCAGACCAACCCGCTTGCAGAGCTTACTCATAAGAGAAGACTTTCCGCACTCGGACCCGGAGGACTAAGCCGTGAAAGAGCCGGATTTGAAGTGCGTGACGTTCACCACTCTCATTACGGACGTATGTGTCCTATAGAAACGCCTGAAGGTCCTAACATCGGACTTATCAACTCGCTTTCAACGTATGCAAAAATCAATGAATACGGATTTATTGAAGCTGCTTACAGAAAAGTTGACAAAGAAACAGGTATCGTTACAGACCAGATTGAATATATGACGGCTGATATCGAAGACCAGTATAAAATAGCACAGGCTAACGAACCTCTTACAAAAGACAATAAATTTGTAAATGACAGAGTTATCGTAAGACATCAGGACGAATTTGTCGAAATATCGAAAAACGACGTTGACTATATGGACGTATCTCCTAAGCAGCTCGTATCGGTTGCTACGGCAATGATTCCGTTCCTCGAAAACGATGACGCGGTTCGTGCGCTTATGGGATCTAACATGCAGCGTCAGGCTGTGCCGCTCTTAAACCCCGAATCTCCTATAGTAGGAACGGGTATGGAATACAAAGCCGCAAAAGACTCGGGCGTTGTTGTTCTTGCAAAAGAAGACGGTGTTGTTGATTTTGTTGACGCAAAACACATTATTATAAAAGAAAAAGACGGAAATAAGAGAACTTATACTCTTACAAAATTTATCCGTTCAAACCAGAGCACATGTATTAATCAGAAACCGATTGTTGAAAAAGGCGAAGAAGTTAAAAAAGGCGATATTATTGCCGACGGTCCTTCAACATCAAACGGAGAAATAGCTCTCGGAAGAAACATTCTCATAGGATTTATGACATGGGAAGGTTACAACTACGAGGATGCTGTTTTGATTAATGAAAAACTCGTTAAAGACGATGTATTTACATCAATTCATATTGAAGAATACGAATCTGAAGCAAGAGATACAAAACTCGGTGCGGAAGAAATTACAAGAGATATTCCCAATGTCGGCGAGGACGCACTTAAAGACCTTGACGAACGCGGAATTATAAGAATCGGCGCCGAGGTAAGAAGCGGAGATATCCTTGTAGGTAAAGTAACTCCTAAGGGTGAAACAGAGCTTTCTGCAGAAGAAAGACTTCTCCGTGCAATTTTCGGTGAAAAAGCAAGAGAAGTAAGAGATACATCGCTCAGAGTTCCTCACGGAGAAGCAGGAATTATTGTTGACGTTAAAGTGTTTACACGTGAAAACGGCGACGAACTCCCGCCCGGAGTTAACGAACTCGTAAGATGTTATATTGCTCAGAAGAGAAAAATATCTGTCGGAGATAAAATGGCAGGACGTCACGGTAACAAGGGTGTTGTATCGAGAATACTCCCCGAAGAAGATATGCCGTTCCTTCCCGACGGTACACCGCTTCAGATTGTGCTTAACCCTTTGGGCGTACCTTCCCGTATGAACATCGGACAGGTTCTTGAAGTGCATTTGGGATATGCGGCAAAAGCACTCGGCTGGAAAATTTCAACACCTGTATTTGACGGTGCAACCGAAAAAGATATTATGGATACGCTTGAAATGGCAGGCTACGACAGAACAGGTAAAACTGTTCTTTACGACGGAAGAACGGGCGAACCTTTCGATAATCCCGTTACAGTCGGATATATGTATTATCTCAAACTCCATCACCTTGTTGATGATAAGATTCACGCAAGATCAACCGGTCCGTACTCGCTTGTAACCCAGCAGCCTTTGGG
>CABUQL010000084.1 GCA_902493665.1 uncultured Eubacteriales bacterium | reverse complement strand
TATCCCCTCCGTTTCTGTTTAAACTTTCTAGACGAACTTGAAAAATCCTTCATAAAAAAATAAGAAGTTTTGTCGTATTAACAAAACTTCTCGACATAACTTCTTAAATTCCCCGCTAAATACAAAGAACCTACCACAAACACCGCCGCATCGTCTTTTTTCACGGTCATTGCAATATCGAATGCATCGTAATTATCTTCAAACAAAACGGCTTCATAAAAAAACTCACGCGCCGTCCTGTATATGAGCTCCACATCATTTTGTCTGTTTGAATTTATTTGAGTAATTAAAAGCGTATCTGCAAACTTTGCAATTTCTTTAAGCGAAGACCGGTAATTTTTTTCTTCAAGCATACCCATAACAACAATTTTTCTTTTGTCGGGATAACACATATTTGCCGTTTTAATAAATTGCTTTATACCGTGCAGATTATGCGCACCGTCAATAACTATATCGTGTTTTTTGCCGAAAACTTCAAATCTGCATTTCCAAGATGCTTTTGTAAGACCTCTTTTTATGGTTTCTTCGGTTATCGGATACCACATCATAAGATGATGAAGCGCCTCAATTGCACAAACTGCATTGTAAGCCTGATGCTCACCGATCATCTTTAAATGATATTCTTCTTTGCCGTAAGTAAAAACCGTTCCATTTGCGCTTACGCTGTGAACGTTTATTTCCTTATTTTTGCAAAGATAAGAGTAAGTTGCCATTACATTTACTTTTACTATGTTTTCAACAGGACCCATCATATCGGGATACATTATAACATATGAATCTCTTTTAATAATTCCGCACTTTTCAAATGCTATCTCGTCAAGCGTTTTTCCCAGATATTGCATATGGTCGTGCCCTATTGCGCCGATTATGCATGCGAGCGGCTTTTCAATGACATTCGTACAGTCCAGCTTTCCGCCAAGCCCTGTTTCCAAAACCACAATTTCACATTTTTTGCGCTTAAAATATTCCATACCGATAGCAGTTATAACTTCAAATTCAATCGGGTGATAGTCGGGATTTTTTTCTTGTATGCTTTTTACTTTTTCCATAATATATTCCGTCATAATAATTAAATCATCATCGCTTATATTCTTTCCGTTAAGCTGAATTCTCTCGTTAAACTTTTCGATATAAGGCGAAGTGTAAAGTCCCGTATTGACGCCGCTTTCAATCAATGCGCTTGAAATATAGTTTGCAATGCTTCCTTTTCCGTTTGTACCCGCAATGTGAACAAATTTTAAATCATTTTGCGGATTATCCATTTCATTTAAAAGCAATCTTATGTTGTCAAGCCCCGATTTTTTTCCGAATTTACTAAACGAATGAATATAATCGATAGCTTCATTTACAGTCATATCCAATAACTCCTTTATTTTTGAAATGATATTCAACTTACAATTTAACGCAAAAAGGAGCGAAAGCCCGCTCCTTTTTGAAACATATTTAAACTGATTTGCTTCTTACAAATTTTTAAGGCTTTCTTCAACTTTTTCAAGCATTTCTTTATATTTTTCCCCTTTGCGGCGCTCTTCTTCAACAACCTTTTCGGGAGCTTTTTCTACAAATTTAGCATTTGAGAGCTTGCCGTCAACACGTGCAATCTCGGAAAGCAGATGTTCTTTTTCCGCTTCAAGACGTTTCTTTTCAGCCTCAAGGTCAACAAGGTCGCCGAGCGGAATAAAGATTTTAGCGTTTTCAACAACCGTTGTTACTGAGTTTTCGGGAATACCGTCCTCGGAAGACTTTATCTCTGTATTAATGCTTCCGGCAAGTTTTTCAAAGAACGATTCGCTGCCTTCAAAAACTTTCGGTGTATCGGTAACGATATAAACCTTTGCTTTTTTACTCGGAATAACATCCATCTGATTTCTGATGTTTCTGATGCTCTTTATCGCATTCATTATAACTTCCATTTGTCTTTCGTCGTCGTTAAAGCAGAGCGACTCATCAAATTTCGGCCATTTTGAAATCATAATGCTTTCTTCGCCTGTAGGAAGATAGCTGAAAATCTCTTCAGTGATAAACGGCATAAACGGATGCAAAAGCTTTAATGTATTTATAAGAACATATGCCAAAACGTTCTGAGCTGTTTCATAGCGTTTTCCTTCTTTTTCGTAAAGACGCGGTTTTACAAGTTCAATGTACCAGTCGCAGTAATTATCCCAGATAAAGTCATAAAGCTTTGATACCGCAACGCCGAGTTCGAATTTATCAAGATTGTTTGTAACTTCTTTGACAAGCTCATTGTATTTGCTCAAAATCCACTTATCTTCGATGAGAAGGTCCTCTGTTTTCGGGAGTTTTATTTCCTCAATCGACAAATTCATAAGAAGGAATCTCGATGCATTCCAGATTTTGTTTGCAAAGTTTCTGCTTGCTTCAACACGTTCATTGTAATAACGCATATCGTTTCCGGGTGAATTGCCGGTTGCAAGCGTAAATCTTAAAGCATCTGCACCGTACTTTTTAATAACTTCAAGCGGGTCGATGCCGTTTCCTAAAGATTTGCTCATCTTTCTTCCCTGACTGTCACGAACAATACCGTGGATAAACACATGTTTAAACGGTGCCGCGTGCATGTGCTCACAAGCCGAGAAAATCATTCTTGCAACCCAGAAGAATATAATATCATATCCCGTAACAAGTACACTTGTAGGATAGAAATAATCGAGTTCTTTTGTTTTTTCGGGCCAGCCGAGTGTTGAAAACGGCCAAAGCGCCGAACTGAACCATGTATCCAAAACATCTTCGTCCTGCTTAACTTTTCCGCCGCATTTGGGGCAAGTATCGATATCTGTTTTTGAAACTGTTGTTTCGCCGCATTTTTCACAATAAAAAGCAGGTATTCTGTGCCCCCACCAAAGCTGACGGGAGATACACCAGTCGTGGATATTTTCCATCCAGTTAAGGTAAGTTTTGCTGAATCTGTCGGGAACAAATTTAACCGTTGCGTCTTTTACAACATTAATTGCAGGTTCTGCAAGAGGTTTCATCTTAACAAACCACTGTTTTGACGTTATGGGTTCAACGGTTGTTGAACATCTGTAACACTGTCCCACATTGTGATTGTGCTCTTCAACTTTAACCAAAAGACTGAGTTTATCAAGGTCTTCTACCATTTGTTTTCTTGCCTCGTATCTGTCAAGACCTTCATATTTTCCGCCGTATGCGTTAATTGTTGCGTCGTCGTTTAACACTTTAATCTGCTCAAGATTATGTCTTAAACCGACCTCAAAGTCATTCGGGTCATGCGCAGGTGTAATTTTAACCGCACCCGTACCGAAATCTTTGTCAACATATTCATCGGCAATAATGGGTATTTCACGGTTTACAAGAGGCAAAATAAGCATTTTGCCGACCAAATCCTTATATCTTTCATCATCGGGATTAACCGCAACCGCAGTATCACCCAAAAGCGTTTCAGGACGTGTCGTTGCAATTACAAGATAATCGTCGCTGTCTTTTATAGGATATTTAATATGCCAGAAATGACCCTTCTGCTCTGCATATTCAACTTCGGCATCGGAAAGAGCAGTTGCGCAGTGCGGACACCAGTTTATAATTCTGCTTCCCTGGTAGATAAGGCCTTTGTTATAAAGATTAACAAAAACCTCTCTTACGGCTTTTGAGCAACCTTCGTCCATTGTAAAGCGTTCCCTGTCCCAATCACACGATGAGCCGAGTTTTTTAAGCTGATTTATAATTCTGTCGCCGTAAAGCTTTTTCCACTCCCAAACCTTTTCAAGAAATTTTTCTCTTCCGAGGTCGTAGCGTGTTATGCCGTCTTTTCTTAAATTTTCTTCAACTTTAATCTGTGTTGCAATACCCGCATGGTCCGTTCCCGGAACCCAAAGAGCACTGTAACCCATCATTCTTTTATAACGAATGAGAATATCCTGAAGTGTTTCATCAAGAGCGTGTCCCATATGAAGCTGTCCCGTGACGTTCGGAGGAGGAATAACTATCGTAAACGGTTCTTTGTCAGGATCACACTCAGCGTGAAAATATCCCTTTTTAACCCAATTGTCATATATCCTGTCTTCAACAAGCGCAGGGTCATATGTTTTATTTAATTCTTTACCCATTAATAAATCCTCCTAAAATATAAATACGAAAATTGCCGCTATCAGGACAATAATAAAACCGATAATTTTTGTTATGCCGACTTCTTCGTCGGTAAATTCGTCTTTTTTAAGTACAAGACGCAGTACTTTTTTTGCACCGTAAGCAACCGCAGCACCGATTATAACAAGCAACAAAGCAATTATTTTCATTTTACAACCTCATTATTACTATTCTTTTTTAATTTTATGTTTGCAAAGCTTAAGCAATATGTAATAAGTGCAAGTATCATTGAAATGGCGGTTATAATTGAAAAGATGTCCACATACAATTGCAGATACATAGCGTCAAGCAAGAGTAAAAATATTAAAATCGTAGCGGCTTTGCCGAAAAAATTTGACGGAATAACGACTTTATCGTTTTTGTAAATCACCGCTCCGCCGATAATCATTGCTGCCTCTTTTATCAGTAAAAACCATAAAAATGAACAGCTTATTTTTCCCGACAAGGCAAGCGTTGAAACAACCGTTATTGACATTGCTTTATCTGCAACCGGGTCAAAGACTTGTCCGAATTTTGTTATCATATTAAACTTTCGTGCTATAAATCCGTCAAGCACGTCAAGAAACATCGCTGATATAAAAATCAGCGATGCTGCAAGACGGGAATTTTCAAAACCGCCAAAATAAATAATCGGGAAAAACGGAACCAGCAAAAATCTTATACCGGTTATAATATTTGGTACAGACAAATAAATCCCTCCGCACTTAAGGTGCAAACATAATTTTGAAAAACTGTAAAAATTTTAATTAAGAAAGAGTATCTACAAGGTCAACAAGATCCATGTCGATTGTCTTTTTCATTTCAAGAGCCTCGTTGATTTCATAGTCAACGATGTCGCCGCCTCGTTTTCCAATAATTCTGTTTACAATACCTTTGTCAATAAGTTCAACAGCATAGTTACCCATCCGGCTTGCCACAACTCTGTCAACAAGCGAGGGGCTTCCGCCTCTTTGAATATATCCCAAAATGCTGACTCTGCTTTCGATACCTGTTGATTCTTCAATATCTTTGCAGAGTTTCTGAGAACCGCCGACACCTTCGGAAACAATTATTACATAATGTCTTTTTCCATTGTTGCTGCCTTCGATTATAGTTCTCTTAATTTCGTTAATATCATAATCTTTTTCGGGGATGATGATAGCTTCGGCGCCGTTTGCAATACCGAGGTTTACGGCAATGTAACCTGCGTCACGCCCCATAACTTCTATAACGCTGCATCTGTCATGACTCGATGATGTATCGCGGATTTTGTCTATTGCCTGCATAGCAGTGTTAAGAGCAGTGTCATATCCGATTGTATAGTCTGTCGAAGCAATATCGTTGTCGATTGTTCCCGGAATACCGATCGTGGGAAGACCGGAATTTGCAAGCGCTCTTGCGCCTTTGTAAGAACCGTCTCCGCCGATTACAACAAGTGCGTCAATTCCAAAAATTTTAGCAACTTCAACTGCTTTTTTGATGCCGTTAGGCGTAGCAAATTCTTTGCTTCTTGCAGTCTGAAGTATTGTACCGCCTTTTTGAAGAGTTTCGGAAACCGATCTTGAATAAAGCTCTTCTATTTCGCCGCGCAAGAGACCGTGGTAGCCTCTTTTAACACCGAGAACTCTGTATCCTTTTTTAAGAGCAGTTCTTGTGACGGCTCTGATAGCTGCATTCATACCCGGTGCGTCTCCGCCGCTTGTGAGAACACCGATTGTTTTTTGTTTTTCCATTGTTACTTCCTCCTGTTTATTTTGTATTGATATTACCATGCTTTGTAAGAATTTCGGCATTGCCTTTTATTTTCATAGCCGAAGTCATATCAGTAAACTGAGCTATAAAAACCTCGCCTTTATTTAAAATTTCAGTGTGCAAAAATTTTGTGTCTCTTCCGCTTGTAAGACCTGTTATAGAAACTCCGTTTTCAAGCGCTTTGATTACAACGTATTCCGAATTTTCCATTTTCTATTCCACCTTTAAGTTATTACTGTATAATTTTACATTATTTTCGCCAAAAAATCA
>CABUQL010000083.1 GCA_902493665.1 uncultured Eubacteriales bacterium | reverse complement strand
GCATTCAAGCAGATTGACAAGACTTTTGTTTATCTTGCCCGCAAGCACCATTTGTGCAACTTCTATCGTCTCTTCGTCGGTAACGCGAAGTCCGCCTACAAACTGCGTCTCTTTTCCTATTTTTGAAAGCATTTCCGTTATTTCGGGACCGCCGCCGTGAACAAGAACAACTTTCACGCCTATCAGGTTCAAAAGCACGATGTCTCTTGCAACGGAATCTTTCAGTTTTTCGCTTGTCATTGCGTTCCCGCCGTATTTCACAACGAGAATTTTGCCCGTATATTTTTTTATGTAGGGGAGCGCATGAACAAGTATTCTTGCTCTGTCGGCATTTGAAACAGTCATCGTGTCCGCTCCTCTCATGTGCGATAATCTCCGTTAATTTTAACGTAATCGTATGTCAGGTCGCAACCCCACGCAACGGCGCTTCCCGTGCCGTCGTCAAGGTCGATCTCTATCGTTATATCGTGTTCGAGCAGTATCTTTTTCGCAAGTTCTTCCGAAAAATCCACTCCCGCGCCGTCTTTGCACACCGTTATCCGTCCCGCGGAAGATATGAACGTAACGCCGACCTTTGAAACATCGACATCAGCGCCGCTGTAACCGAGCGCGCAGAGAACGCGTCCCCAGTTCGCGTCCGCTCCGAACATCGCCGCTTTGACAAGGGAAGAACATATAACGGACTTCGCCACCGTTTTTGCGCAGACCTCGTTTTTCGCTCCGATGACGGCACACTCAATCATCTTTGTCGCGCCCTCGCCGTCGCCCGCAATGGATTTGCAAAGGTGAACCGTGACTGTGTTGAGCGCCTGCATAAATACTTCATAGTCGCCGTTCGGCTCGGTTATCTCCTTGTTTTCGGCTTCGCCGTTTGCAAGCACAACAACCATATCGTTGGTCGATGTGTCGCCGTCCACGCTGACCATATTGAATGTGCTTTGTATATCCGTAGAAAGCGCTTCGGAAAGCATTTCCGAACTTATCGCGCAGTCGGTTGTTATAAAAACAAGCATCGTCGCCATGTTGGGGTGTATCATTCCCGAGCCCTTTGCAATGCCGCCGATATGACATACCCTGCCGCCCAACTCAAACTCCACGGCAATCTCTTTTTTCTTTGTATCGGTCGTCATTATGCCCTCTGCGGCAAGTTCGCTGTTATCTCCGAGCCCCGAAACAAGTTCGTCTATCCCGTTCGAGATAGGCGTTACGTCAAGCGGCAAGCCTATAACTCCCGTTGACGCAACCACAACGTCGCTTGCTTTTATTCCGAGCGCCGTCGCCGCGATCTCACTCATTTCTTCGGCTTTTTCAACGCCGTCCGCGTTGCAGGTGTTCGCGTTTCCGCTGTTGCAGATTATCGCCTTTGCCTTTCCGTTGGTAAGGTGTTGTTTTGTCACAAGCAGGGGAGCTCCCTTGACAAGATTTGTCGTATAGACCGCCGCCGCGTTTGCGACTTTGTCCGAAACGATAAGCGCAATGTCCCTTTTTGTTTTGTTTTTGCGTATTCCGCAATGTATTCCGTTTGCTTTGAATCCTTTCGCGGCACAAACGCCGCCGTTTATTATCTCCATATTCATATACTCCGTTTTCCGCTCTTCGCGTACATTTTCACTCTTTGTCTTGGTTCTTTCACTCTTTACGTTATATTCAGCCCGCTTGTTTCGTCTTTGCCGAGAATTATATTCATAACTTCTACCGCCGCACCCGACGCGCCTTTTCCGAGGTTGTCGTAAACCGCCGTCAGAAGCATTCTTTCATCGTTCCCGAAAACGCATATCTTCATTGAATCCAAACCCGACATCGTTGCCGCGGAAAGCATTCCGTCCGCCGCCTTATCTTCATAAGAGACTATCGCGGATGCGTATTTGGATTTGTATATCTCTTTGATTTCATTCGCTCCGACACCGTTTTGCAAATCGGAAACGAACAGGGGAAAGGTCACTTCCATTCCGCTGTAAAACGGCGCCACAACAGGACAGAATATCGGTGCGTTTTCAAGCCCCGTTATCGCCTGCATTTCTTTCAGGTGCTTGTGGTTCTGCGTCAGACCGTACTGTCTCGGCGCTTCCAAAAGTTTGTCCCTGCCGTCCTGTTCATATTGCGCTATCATCTTTTTTCCGCCGCCGCTGTAACCCGTCAGCGAATGACAGCACAGTTTTATACTCGGGTCGATAACTTTTTCGTCAATCAACGGTTTTACAAGAGCGATAAAGCCGCTTGCGTGACACCCCGGAACAGCTATTCTTTTCGCGCTTTTCAGTCTGTCTGAAAAATCCTTACCGAGTTCGGGAAAACCGTATATCCAACCGTTTGCCGTTCGGTGCGCCGTCGATGTGTCAATAACCACGGTGTTCGGATTTTCTATCATTTTCACCGCTTCGATCGCCGCATCGTCGGGCAGACACAAAAAAGCAATGTCCGCATCGTTTAACGCCGCTTTGCGCTTTTCCGCATTTTTCCTGTCTTCCTCGGCAAGCGTCAGCAGTTCGATGTCGTCTCTCTGTCCGAGCCTTTCGTATATCCGAAGCCCCGTCGTTCCCGCCTTGCCGTCGATAAATACCTTTTTCACTCTTTTTCACCGTCTTTCGAAGCCGTTGCATAAATAATCCGACTTGCGGATTTTATGTGCGACCTGATTTGCTGTAAGGATAATTATTCACAAAACTGCATATAAATGAATTGTTATGCATATATAATAGCACTTTTTGAGCATTTATGCAATATCTTAATTTGAAAAAGTTAAAAAACGGCAATTCGTACAAACACAGGCGTATATCAAATATATGAATTGTATATATTGAAAAAACGCTGTACGGAAAAAGAAAAAAGCGTTTCCGAAGAAACGCTTAAAAGTCGGTGGTTATATTATTGTCGGCGGAATAAGAATTTGAAAAAACGGGGTAAAAAGGCACTTTTTTTCGGCAATTCGTTTTGTAAACAAACACCGTTCCCATCTCGTTGCCCTCCGCCTTAAAATCTTTTTGGTTATTTTACCATATATAAAGCCCAATGTCAATACGTCGTAAAGTATTATTTAATTGAACTTTTTGCGGACAGCAAAAAACGGATTAGATTTCAGTTGTAACTCCTTTTTGATATAATTCAGGTTTCGTTCAGTAAATAATCTATAATGAGATATAGTAATACAGTAATTTTTTATACTTCATTCGAGGGGAATTTTCTGTTTATAAAAACAGAAAAAACTGATTTATGGATTTATCTCATGAAGAAAACGAAGAATTTTTTACTGCATACGGACATCGGCAGTATAGTGCTTAATCGAAAGTATCTCAAGTAATTGAAATGGATTGTCATATAACGCAACGCCGGAATAACAAATGCATGTGTGTTCAGACTGAGATTCGGGGCAACCAATGTAGTAACAGAAGCATAGAAGAAAATGAAGCAAGGTTTCTGTCCGGCATATTAATCGTTTTTTTGTCAGCGTACTTGTGCGCATTATACAAAACGTGATATGATAGTGGAATATTTTTGCCTGTTATTTGTGCACGTTTACAATTTTGCAAGCAGTAGAAATTTTTGAATTGACAAAATATGACGATTGTGTTATACTTAATCCAGAAAAAATTCATAAAAAGATAACGTCTCCAAAGCGTAAGTGCGAAACGCATTTCCCCACCCGAGACTTCCGAACCCGCACATGCGTTTGCTCTTTATTATGGCACGCTTGTGCGGGTTTTAAAAATCAAATTAAACGCAAATTGCAAAATGAAATTACAGCCCCAATTTTGCAAAAAACAAATTCGTAGCTCCTATTATAGATATAAAGCATAGTATCAAAAAATTAACGAAACATTGCATACCTCTTCAAATTGATATGCGCCCTAGATTTTGCGAGTATCTATCTGTCGATTATAGCGCGCATATTATTTATAATTTGAAAAACATTTTGTGCTGCTCAGGAGAATATGTGTGGTATATAGAATAGAAAGGCAACGTTCATCCGTGCTTGATATTTCAGATGAAATCTGGAAAATTAGCGTTGCATAACAATATTTACCAAAAAAGAAATTATTAATATTAATTCGGCAGAAATAGAAAATATAGAAAAATCAAAATATTGGGATACTTTTGTTCGCGGTAAACACAAATTTAGAACCGAAAAAATTCCTACTTGTGGGGAATGCCGTTATGTAGATGGATGCCCGCTGTGTTTCTTTTATTACGGAGAATATAACCGCCAAATTATGGAATTTGAATGAAACAAAAGAAAATTATTGATTAATGGAGAATAAAGCAAATGCTGGTTTATTAAAATTCTGCCCAATATTCCCGTTTTATGAACATCGGGGGAAGCCCACCTAAACATAAAATAAACATAAGAAAGGAGAAAACTAATTGATTTACGAGAAGCCCGAAATTAAAGTTGTCACAATTAATTTGGAGGAAACTCCCATCATGTTTGCTTGCGGAAATTGCAACAATTCTTCTCAAGCTGGTCCTAATTGCTAATATATTTTTCCAAGAAAATTAAAGCTAAGTAAGCAAGGGCTTTCCCCGGGTGTTTTGAAAAGGAGGCTAATATGAAAAACAAGATGAAAAGCTATATTACAAAAACAGGAAAGTATTATGAAGAGCCTATAAAGAACGGTGTTGTTCTTATCCCTATTTCACCAAATAATCCGGTTTTAATTGATCTAATTGAGATAAGTTCGCTAGCTAAATTAATATGGGATTCTATTGGAGATAAAAGGGATAAAACTGTAGAAGATATTATAACGCTTGTGAGTAGTATGTTTCCTCATGTAGAAAATGTTCAAATACATGATGATATATGCGCTTTTTTAAATGAACTTCATGAAAAAGAAGCAATAAAATTCATTTAATTGGGGGGAGAAGAAATTATTCATGGAAAATATAGATTTTTATTTAAATGTTTTGAATCGTTATATAGACAAAACACAAGAATATCTTCCATTGTATGCTATGTTTGAGATAACGAATTCATGCAATTTTAGATGTGGTCATTGTTATATTCCTTCCAAATTAAAGAATGATAATGAATCTATAGATAAAAATCTAGCAATAAGAATACTTGATGAGTTGAAACAATTGGGTTGTATCAAACTATTGATAACGGGTGGCGAGGCAATCCTTCACCCTCATTTCTTTGAAATATATCGGCATGCTTATGATCTCGGTTTTGTAATTACACTTTTTTCTAACGGCTATAATTTAGACGCGAAGATTATCTCTTTTTTAGATGCATATAAACCGGACAAACTGGAAATCACGCTGTATGGTTGGAATGAAAAAAGTTATTCAGATTTTACAAAAAGGAGATGTGCATATCAACAAGTAGGCAATGTTCTTCAAACTCTTGTTGATACTGAAATCAACTTTGATCTCAAAGTTTCTTTAACGACACACAATGTTCACCATATACAAGAATTAAATAGTTTTGCAGAAAGGTATGGAAAAAAGATCAGATATGATGGTGTAATTATTAATTCTCTTGACCAATCAGAAAATACATTATGCAATAGATTGGATCCATATGATGTGGTGCAATTAGAAGATAATTATGAAATAGAACCGACAATTCATCAATATAGTTCAACTCTAGGGATATATGAAACAAAGGAAATGCTGTTTAAATGTGGCGCAGGAAAAAACAGTTTTTGTATTAACGCAAGAGGTGAACTCTACGCCTGTGCACAACTGCGCATTTTCCCATACGATTTAAGCTATGGATCATTATTAGAAGGAATTAGGCATTTTGAAAGAATAGTAAACCAATTGATGCCCGAAAATATGAAATGCAGGAGTTGCACATACATTGATTACTGTCGATATTGCCCAGGAAGATTTTTATTAGAATCAGGAAGTATGTTTACACCCCCTAAATGGTATTGTGAATATGGAAAACTTGGATATGAAAAAGCAAGGAAACAAAAAAATTATGAGACATAAATATAATTTTTCAATTGATGGCATCGAAATACTTATGTTGTCAGATACATTATTTGATGAACCTTTTTATTCAACATTACCCCGGTTTGTTCCTTTGAAGGCAACTACCAAATTAGATATTCTAATATATTATTTCGGTAAAACTATACCAAGTTTAGAAAAAAATCAAACATATGAACTTATATCTCAATTACCATTTATTAAAGTATTTAAAAATCAAAATAGTTTTGATCGATATACATATAAGTTTTTGTTTTAT
>CABUQL010000082.1 GCA_902493665.1 uncultured Eubacteriales bacterium | reverse complement strand
TAAGCGCGCCTATTATTACTAAAACCAATGAAATGTTATCCCACATAATTTAACAACTCCTTTTTTAATATACATTAAGAGTTTGCGCAATTTCATTGATTTTAAACATATTTTTTAAAATTATAATTTATGAAACTGATTTATCCTTATTTTGATTTTTAAAAATCAGTTCGGGAGTCTTTTTATTTTTAACGCAATCTTTTGTTATTATGCATTTTTCAATGTTATCCTCCGACGGAGCGTCGTACATAACACCAAGCATAATTTCTTCCATAATGGAACGAAGACCTCTTGCACCGGTTTTAAGTTCTATTGCACGGTCAGCAATGGCTTCAATTGCCCCGTCGTCAAATTCCAAATCAACATTATCAAGCGCCAAAAGTTTTTTGTACTGTTTCACAAGGGCGTTTTTAGGCTCGGTAAGAATTTTCATAAGAGCTTTTTTATCAAGCATATCAAGTGTTGCAACTACGGGAAGACGTCCGATAAACTCAGGGATAAGACCGTATTTTAATAAATCCTGCGGAACAACTTTTTTAAGAAGTTCGCCCACATTTTCCGTAGCAACCTTTGAAGTTTCTGCATTGAAACCGAGCTGCTTTTTGCCGATTCTGTTACCGATTACTTTTTCTATGCCGTCAAATGCGCCGCCGACAATAAAGAGAATGTTCGTTGTATCAATTTGAATGAATTCCTGCTGCGGATGTTTTCTTCCACCCTGCGGCGGAACAGAAGCAACAGAACCCTCCAGGATTTTAAGAAGAGCCTGCTGAACACCTTCTCCGCTGACGTCGCGCGTAATTGAAGGATTTTCTGATTTTCTTGAAATTTTATCAATTTCGTCAATGTAAATAATTCCGCGTTCCGCAAGTTCAATATTGTTATCAGCTGCCTGTATGAGTTTTAAAAGAATGTTTTCAACATCTTCGCCGACATATCCTGCCTCTGTAAGCGATGTTGCATCTGCAATTGCAAACGGAACGTCAATAATTTTTGCAAGAGTCTGCGCAATAAGTGTTTTTCCGGAACCGGTAGGACCCAAAAGAAGGATGTTGCTTTTCTGAAGCTCAACATCGTCGTCATTGATATCTGATTCAATACGTTTGTAATGATTATAAACCGCAACGGAAAGCGTCTTTTTCGCTTCGTCCTGACCGATAACGTATTCGTCAAGAATTTTTTTGAATTCTTTAGGTTTCGGAAGATTTTCAATATCCGTCACAGGTGCACTCTGAGCATATGATTTTGCTAAAATGTCGTTACACATTTCAACGCAGTTATTACAGATAAAAACTCCGGGACCTGCAATGATGTCATCAACCTGGTCTTCGGTTTTACCGCAAAATGAGCATCTAAGCTGCTTGTTTTCATCTATTATCACAAAAACACCTCATTTATTTTTTGTTTGTTATCACTTTGTCGATAAGACCGTATTCCATAGCTTCTTCAGCCGTCATAAAGTTATCTCTGTCAGTGTCTTTTTCAATTATTTCAAGCGGTTTGCCTGTTCTTTCGCTTAAAATTTTGTTAAGAGTATTTTTAATTTTAATGATTCTGTCGGCATGGATTTTGATATCTGTAGCCTGACCCTGCATACCGCCCAAAGGCTGGTGAATCATAATTTCACTGTTGGGAAGTGCAAATCTTTTGCCGGGTGCGCCCGATGCAAGTAAAAATGCGCCCATGCTTGCAGCCATACCTATGCAGATTGTTGAAACATCGCATTTGATGTACTGCATAGTATCATATATTGCCATACCGGAGGTGATGTTTCCGCCGGGGCTGTTTATATAAAGGTTAATATCTTTAGTCGGGTCTTCGCCTTCCAAAAACAACATCTGTGCAACCACAAGACTTGCGGTGACGTCATTTACTTCGTCAGATAAAAATATAATTCTGTCTTTTAAAAGTCTTGAGTAAATATCATATGAACGCTCGCCGCGGCTTGTTTGTTCAATGACCATAGGGACTAAACTCATTTTTATTTCCTCCTTGTATTTAAATGAGCTATCCTAAAAATCATTTTAAGACAGCTCATGTTTTATTACTTTGTTTTAGAATTTTCGACAAGAAAATCAACTGTTTTTCTTGTTATGATTTCGTTTTCCAAAGATTTTTTATCTTCATCTCTGAAAAGCTTTTTAACTTTGTCAAGTTCCATTTTGTAGCTTTCAGCCATTTTCTTCATTTCCGCTTCAACATCTTTTGCGGTAGCATTGATTTTTTCAGCCTTTGCAACAGCATCGAGAACAAGAGAAGTTTTAACCTGGTTTTGTGCCTGTTCTTTAAACTGTTCTTTGAAAGCTTCAAGCGTCATACCAGTCATTTCAAGATATTTCTGAAGGTTAAGACCTTGCATTTGCAATCTGTAGTCAAAATCCTGTGCAATTGAATCAAGCTGAGAATCAATCATGCACTGCGGAATGTCAACTGTAACCGTTTCGCAAAGCTTTTCGATTACTTTGTTTTCGGTTTCGGCTTTTGCTTTGTCTTCGTTTGCTTTAGTAAGTTTTTCCTTAATGTCTTTTTTATATTCATCAAGTGTATCAAATTCGCTGATATCTTTAACAAAATCATCGTTTACTTCGGGAAGCTGCTTTTCTTTAATTTCTTTAACCGTTACTTTGAACAAAGCAGGCTTGCCTTTTAATTCTTCCGAATGATATTCTTCGGGGAATGTTACATTAACATCAACTTCTTCGCCGATTTTAGCGCCTACGAGCTGATCTTCAAATCCGGGAATAAAAGCGCCGCTTCCAATTTCGAGGTCGTAATCAGTGCCTTTTCCGCCTTCAAAAGCTTTACCGTCTGTAAAACCTTCAAAATCAATTACAGTAAGGTCGCCGTTTTTAACTTCTCTGTCATCAACAGAAATGATACGTGCGTTTTGCTGACGTGCTTTTTCAATTTCAGCATCAACATCTGCGTCTGTTGTTTCATAAGAAACTTTTTCAATTTCTATACCTTTGTATTCGCCGAGCTCAACTTCGGGTTTAACAGTAACAGTTGCCGTATATACAAAGTTAGCGCCTTCTTCGCCGATTTTTTCAACGTCGATTTCAGGTCTGTCAACGGGTTCGATTCCCGATCTTTCGAGTGCAATAGGATATGTATCCTGGCAAACAAAATTAACGGCATCTTCGTAAAATACACCTTTGCCGTAGTACTGTTCAATAATTTTTCTGGGAGCTTTTCCCTTTCTGAATCCGGGAAGATTGATGTGCTTAACGTTTTTGCGGTAAGCTTTTTCAACACCTTTTTCAAATGTATCGGGATCAACCGATACTGTCAACTTCATGACGTTTTTTTCTAACTGTTTTTTTGTTACTCTCATAAAACTTTTCCCTTCTGTTATTAATTTATAAAAAATTTAATAAATTACAAATAGATGTCGATATATTATATCAAATATTCAAAAAATTTGCTACAGTTTTTTTAAAAAATATACAATTTATACAAAAAAGATTTTTTTGAGCTGCTGATTTTAAGTGATTTTGTATGGTATAAACCTCAAATAATCGGATGAAACCAGTTTATATTCAATATCCGAAACGGTTTTTTCAAGAGCATTTTTTGATGCCTTTGCATGAAGATGACCGTAAAAACACTTTGAAACACCGTATTTTTTAAACATTTCCCCGTAATCTTCATTAATTTTAAGGTCTTTTGTTACGGGTGGATAGTGCAGAAAAACATACTTTTCGTTTACATCAAATTTTTGTGCACTTTGGAGCGATAACTCAAGTCTTGCAAGCTCTCTTAAATATATTTTTTCATCATCGCTTTTAAACGAATCGTATGACGGGTCAATCCAGCCCCGTGTTCCGCATATTGCAATGCCGTCTATATTGTATGAGTTATTATATAAAAAGGAGATACTTTCAAAACCGTTTGACGATACGTAATTATTAAGCTTTGAAATGCTTTCCCACCAGTAATCGTGATTTCCTTTAAGAATAATCTTTTTTCCGTTTAAAGAGTGGATATACCCAAAATCCTTTTCACATTCGCCAAGATAGGTTGCCCATGAAACATCGCCGCCGATTATTACCGTGTCATTAGTTTTGACAATATCGTTCCAGTTTAACCTAAGTCTTTCCATATAATTTTCCCAGCTTGTGCCGAACACGTCCATCGGTTTGTCAATACTGAGTGACAAATGCAAATCAGAAATGGTATATATGCTCATTTTTCACCTTCCAAAAAAACAATTGAATGTAAAACATATTTGTGTTACAATACTAGTATAATCAAATTTTTGAGTTTGTCAAGACCGGAGGACAAAGCGTGCGCAAATATTTAGCATTATTTTTAGTTTTTTATACTCTTGGGATTGTTGCATCGCCATTTATAAGCAGCGAACTTACAATATATTTTTCTCTGGCGTTTATAATAACTTCCGTAATTGTTGTGTTGATTTTTAAACCTAAAATGTATTTTCCGATGTGTATACTGTCGCTTGCAGTCGGAATACTGTTTTCAACGTTTACATTTGTATATAATGAAGCTCCGTATAAAGAGTATTACGGAAAAACAAAAGATATTACGGTTCAGGTGGTAAAACCGTACGAAAAAGAAGGCGGCAAATATATTTATCCCGTCAAATACGTTGAAAACGGAAAACGTAAGGGCGGAACTATACTGCTTAGTGTTGACAATTCGTACAGTAAAGTTATTTATTCATACGGTCAGACACTTGACATTATTAATGCCGAAATAACTCCGTATACCGATGTAAAAAGCAAATTTTATCATTTGAGCAACGGAGAATATGCATCGATATTTATTGAGGATTTTAATATTTCGAACAGCAGTAAAACTTTAAAGATAAGCAGAATCAAATCCTCAATTTATGCATTTCGTAAAATAGCGGCAAGAGCGTGCGACGACCATTTGCCAAAAGATGTATCTGCTCTTGTAAGAGCAATTACGCTTGGCGACAAAGGCGGCTTAAGCGACGATGTAAAAGATGATTTTTCAAATTCGGGACTTTCGCATATTCTTGCAATTTCGGGCTTGCATTTAAGTCTTATACTCGGATTTTTGTCTGCATTTTTTGATGGTTTAAAAAAGAAAAAATACATACTCTTTCCGATTCAGATTGTTTTTTGCTTATTTATGATAATTTTAACCGGCGGACAGTATTCTGTTATAAGAGCATCTGTTATGTATATTATAATGGCTCTTTCAGGTATGTTTTACAGAGAATATGACAGTCTTACATCTCTTATGGCATCGGGAGGATTAATAGCGTTTTTAAATCCTTATTCGGTTTACAACACAGGATTTTTAATGAGCTTTTTTGCAACGCTCGGAATTATCTTGTTTTCCAAAAGAATAAGTACGTTTTTGAAAGAAAAACTGTGGATTTCAAATAAATTTTTGAATGACTCGCTATCGATTTCAATGTCGGCGCAGATTTTTATAATACCGATTACGGCACTTTCGTTTAACAGTATTCAGCTTATTTCGGTTTTTTCAAACGTTCTGGCTGCACCTGTTTTTTCGTTTTTGCTTGCCGTTGCCATTGTATATATAATAATTGCGGTGACCGTTCCTCTTTGTTTGCCGATATTCTCGGGTGTTGTGTATTTTTCGTCAAGAATTCTTATGGCAATAGCGCATTATACGGCAAAAATACCATATGCATCAATTGATATTTCGCAGGAGGCATTTTTAATAAAGTTTTCAATTGTTGCTTCTCTATGTCTTGCGGGGTGGGTTTTTAAAATCACAAAAAGTTCTGCAGAACGTATAATTTCTCTGATTCTGTCAAGTGTAGTTCTTGTAACGTCATTGTTTATGATGACCGACAAAAATTACTCACGGGTAAGTTTTATCGATGTAGGGCAGGGCGACTGCACACTGGTTGAAACCTCGGGAAAAACTGTTCTTGTTGACGGAGGCAATTCAAATGATAAGTACGATGTCGGAAGATACAAAATAAAACCTTACCTTGTAAAAAGAGGTATTTCATCAATTGATTATGCGATTATAACGCATTATCACGAGGACCATTTTTCGGGAATTTTGTACTTGATGAAAAACTTTAAGATTAAAACTTTAATTGTCAGCGGAGCGTCAAACCCCGATGACGAAAGCAACAAAAGCCTAATTCTGAAAACTGCCGAAGAAATGAAAATACCTGTTTATTTCTTTTATGAAAAAGATGCCGTAAAACTTTCCGACAATGCGCAGTTTACAGTTTATTCACCGTTGCGGGATATCACATATTCTTCAAATGATGAATCGCTCGTGGTAAAATTTACGACTAACGGTGTTTCGTTTCTGTTTACGGGCGATATAGAAAAAAGCGGAGAAAGTAAAATTGTTGACAAAGATATACGTGCAGATGTTCTAAAGGTGCCGCATCACGGT
>CABUQL010000081.1 GCA_902493665.1 uncultured Eubacteriales bacterium | reverse complement strand
CTAATAAGGAGAAAGGATCGCACGGCGGAAAAGCGGCAGCCGATCCCGAGCGGTTTAGCGGGGACGGCTCCGCGCCGCCGCGCCTTTCGGTTTGGTTTTCCGTTTTGATCCTTTTCGTGGAGTGTGCTTGTCGCGGCGGCGCATCAGCGCCGGCGCTCTCGTATCAAAGACAAGCACACGCCACGGTTGCAAATGGCTTTTTCGAAGGTCAATTTGAGTAGCCGCATTTTTTTTCGAAGGCGGGTAAAAATGCACTTAAAACTTGCCGCATCAAGATGAAGGCTTATCACAACAGTAAACGGGCAAAATTTGTTGAATGTGTCCCTTGTTTCAGACATGTGTTGCTTGATTGTTGTGATGAAATTTGATATAATAAAGGTACATAGAATAGTATTCTTCACAATTTTGATAGAGGTTGCAAAATGGCAAAGAAAAAAACGGAAGAAAAACTTAATTTGGACGCAATTTTGTTTAAGTGTCGCGATATTCTGCGTCAGGCACGCAACTCGGGTTCGTTTTTTGAAAAACGTGATATGATGCTGACACTCGTGTTTTTGCGTTTTATTGGCGAGAAGTATGAATACGGAGTAGCTAAACTTCGCCAAGATCTCATTGCGCAGGGGCTTGACCCGGATGATGAAGAGATCGTCGCAGCGTTTTTTGACGATGCGACTTTTACGGACGGGACATATAATCTTCCCATTGAGGCGAGATGGTCAACTATCATCAATACTCCCGCGCCGCAGTTGAATGTTGCGCTTGACACGGCTTTGCACGCTATTGCCACAAGCAAGCAGCTTAAAGGTTGTATTGTCGAAGGCACTTTTACTACCCGTAATCTTGCACCCAATGACATCAAAAAAATTGTTGACGAAGTTCATAAGATAAACCATAAAGCTTTCGGTGAAGAAAAAGACCTTATCGGACGGGTCTACGAATACTTCTTGAAAGAATTTGCCGTAAACGCAACAAAGGAAGAGGGAGAATATTATACTCCTCATGATGTAGTGCAGTTAATTGCAACTATGATAGAGCCTTTTGACGGGACGTTGTACGACCCATGTTGCGGTTCGGGCGGGATGTTTATCCAAAGCGCGGACATTGTAAAAGCAAAAAAAGGCGATATAAGCAGAATAAATGTTTACGGACAGGAAAAAGAACCGGCCACTTACCGACTTGCCAAAATGAACCTTGCACTGCGCGGAATAAGCCACAACCTCGGAGATGAGGCTGATTCCAGTTTCACACACGATTTGCATAAAGGCATTTACTTCGATTACATCATGGCAAATCCGCCGTTCAATCTTAAAGGTTGGTACAATGACAATCTGAAAAACGATTCGCGGTGGGCTGACTATGGCACTCCGCCTGAAAGCAACGCAAACTATGCGTGGATTTTGCATATTCTTTCACATTTGCGGGCGAGTCAGGGCGTTGCGGGTTTCTTGCTTGCAAACGGCGCACTGGGCGACAGCGACACCGTGCGAATAAGAAAAAAACTAATCGAAAATGACAAAGTCGAAGCGATAATCATTCTTCCCCGTGAATTGTTCATCACGACCGACATCAGTGTAACGCTTTGGATATTGAATCAAAATAAAAAAGGCGGTGAATATCACGGCAGGACGCTTCGTAACCGCGAACACGAAATCCTGTTTATGGATTTGCGCACCTGGACGGAAAACGCAGTAAAAGGTGAAGGCAAAAAGAAAGTGCTGCTAAGCGAAGAGCAGATTCAAAATGCAGCAAACATCTACCATACATGGCAAAGCGAAGGAACGGACGGGATAAATTACGCCGTGCCCGAACTTTATCGCAGTGTGGGGATGGAGGAAATAAAAGAAAATAATTGGAGCCTTGTTCCGAGCAAATATATCGAATTTATTGACCACGACTTGGACATCGATTTCAAAGCGGAAATGAGCCGCATTCAGCAGGAAATGCGGGATATCCTTGCCGAAGAAAAGCAGTCGCAAAAAATGCTCGAAGATGCATTTAAGGGGATTGGATATGGCATTGACTAAGTGTAAATTGGGCGAGTTGATCCAACCTAGTGATGAGAGAAATCTTGATAACAAGTATGATCTTGATAATATTAAAGGAATTTCTACGGGGAAAGAGTTTATTGAAACAAAAGCAAACATGGATGGCGTTAGTCTATCCTCTTATAAAGTTGTGAGACCAAGGGATTTTGCTTATGTTGCAGATACGTCAAGGCGAGGAGAGAAAATAGCTCTTGCATATAATAAAACTCAGCATACAATTTTAATTTCATCCATATATACTGTTTTTTGTATTGCAAGAAAAGATTTGTTGCTGTCTGACTATCTTTTTATTTATTTCAACAGACCCGAATTTGACAGATATGCACGGTTCAATTCTTGGGGTTCGGCAAGGGAGACTTTCGATTGGGACACAATGTGCGATATCGAGATTGAACTTCCCGACCTTCCGACACAGCAGAAGTATGTGGACATTTATAATACTTTGGTTGCCAATCAGCAAAGCTACGAACGCGGACTTGACGACCTGAAACTCGTCTGCGACGGATATATTGAAGATTTGCGCCGTCAAATGCCGTGCGAGAAAATTGGAAAATATATTACAGAATGTAATGAAAAGAATGACAGATGCTTAACATTAGAGCATGTTAGAGGAATTGCAACAAGCAAGGACTTTATTGATACAAAAGCGAATATGGATGGTGTTTCGTTAAGTAATTATAAAATAGTTAATGCTGGCGAAATAGCTTTTATTTCGGATACTTCTCGTCGTGGAGAAAAAATATCGCTTGCATTGAATTCATCACAAGATACTTTTTTAGTTTCTGCCATTTCGACAATATTTAAAACAGATCAAAGATATATTTTACCAGAGTATTTGATGCTGTTTTTTAAAAGGGATGAATTCGATAGATATGCACGATTTAATTCTTGGGGATCAGCACGGGAAAATTTTTCTTTTGATGAAATGCAAAATGTTGAAATTCCTATACCCGATATAAGCATTCAGCAATCAATTGCAGATATTTACCATGTCTATATGACGAGAAAAAGCATCAACGAAAAACTGAAAGCACAAATCAAAAATATTTGCCCGATACTGATAAGGGGCTCATTGGAGGAAGCGAGGGTAACAAAATGAAAACATATTCCGAAATGATGAATGCTATTTCAGCGGAGGAAGTTTATGAAGGACTTCTGGGATATGGTATGTTTTCTGAAAAACTCCCACCGGTGTTTACTTCAGAAGACTTCTTTGATTACTGCAAACGAAATAATCCAAAGTTTGGAAACAAGCGGTGCTCTTATGTGCAATACGCTAGTATGCGCAATATTAACGTAAGCCGTGAAATTGGAGTTCCCGTGCCCATGGTTTATCGTTTGTTATGTTTGATCATAAAAGAAAATTGGGATAAAATACAGAAACATTTTTCAGACTGTACAGAGGGACAGAAACACAACGTAAGCAGAATACATATTAGAAAAATGTCACATTCCAAGTCTCTTTTTAAAATGAATTATGAAAACTGGAAAATTGACGGAAGTCCTGAATCTGATTTGCTTATAGAAAGCAAGTACATTGTTCATGCCGATATAGCAAAATGTTTTCAAAGCATATATTCACATTCGATACCGTGGGCATTGGTAGGTAAATCGGAGGCTAAATCCAAAAAGAGTGATAGAAAATTATGGTTTAATCAACTTGATCATAATATCGCTCTTTGCAAAAACGGAGAAACTCACGGACTGCTTATCGGTCCGCATGCGTCAAATGTGCTTAGTGAAATCATATTATCTGCCGTTGACAAAGAATTGTGTAGAAAATGGCACTATACACGGCACATAGATGATTATACTTGTTATGTTGACAGCATGGAAAATGCACAGTTGTTTTTGGTAGATTTAAAGACAGAATTAGGCAAATTCGATTTGTTGGTAAATGACAAAAAAACAAAAATAATAGAGTTGCCTACGGCAATTACAAAGCAATGGAAACGACAGTTGGAGCACCCACAGCAATTTTATAAGAACGGTATTTTTGATTACAAAAGCGCAAGGACTTATTTTGATAATGCCATTGAAATTTTTCATAATAACAACAACGATGCCGCAATTCTTAATTATGCCATAAAATCTCTGCCGTTTAAAAATATGTCGCAACAGGCAAAATTACTGTGTATTAAAACGATTTTTCATCTTTGCTTACTTTATCCGTATTTAGTACAAATTGTGGACAAGTTTGCATTTGCAAGGTTCAAAATAGATGTATCTGAAATCGCAAAATTTTCAAACACACTATTTGAACAGGAGATGAAAGTCAAAAATTACGATGCAGTTTGTTTTTCACTACTTTTTGCGATAAAGTACAGGTTTGAAATCAAATCTTTGTCAGCGCAAAGTGCCATTGATAGTGATTCGTGCGTTTACAAATTGTTGGCTTTCGTCTATTTCAAAAAGTATGGATGTGAAAGTGAAGTTTTGTTGCTTGTATCTCATGCGAATGACTTAAAAAATATTGACGAGGATTTCGAAAGAAATTGGCTGTTTGTATATGAGATTCTTGAAGGAAAAGATTTGACTGGCGAATGGGCAAAACTAAAAAATTTCGTTTTTAAGAACTAAATATCGGCTGTGATACTATTAAATTGAGGAAATACAAATGTCAAAATTACAAAACTTTAACGGACGCTATTGTGAATCGGAATTCGAATCTGCTTTCTTGTCCTTTTTGGAAGAAGAAGGCTGGGAATATCTTCCGGGAAACAGTATTCCGCGCGCTTCCAAAACGGACGTAATATATTCGGATGACCTCGAACAATTTTTGTGCAAGACGAATCCCGATTTAATTGCGGACGAAGTGCGACAAATTGTAGATTCCGTTCGTCTGGTCGGAGCGGAGAGCGAATTTTCCACATTGCACAAGGTTTATGGCTTGATGGTGGACGGCATTCAATTTGTTCCCAAAGACGGCTTGGCTCGTATGATTTCGCTTATCGATTTCGAGCACCCGGAAAACAATATTTTTCGTGCCGTCAATCAATTTGCCGTTGAATATGTAAACAACGGGCAGAAAGAGACGCGCCGTCCCGACATTTTGCTTTATGTCAACGGAATGCCACTGTGCGTCATTGAATTGAAAAATCCTGCCGATGCCAACGCAACCGTTTTCGATGCGTGGGAACAGATATATATTCGCTATTGGCGAGATATTCCGCATTTATTTCACTTTTGTCCTTTGGCTTGTATTTCCGACGGAGTAAAAACGCGCTTGGGAACGGTGCGCACTCCTTATGAGCATTTTTATGCGTGGCGCCGAATTAATGACGGCGATAAGGTGTCCACTCTTCCTTTTGAAGAGACTCAAACCATGATAAAGGGCGTATACTCGCCCGAAAGATTCCTCGAAATTTTCCGTGATTACATATATTTTCAGGACAGGGACTACGACAGCGACGAAAAACAAATCGTGTGCCGTTATCCGCAATTTTTTGCTACGCGACTGCTGAAAGAAAGCATTGTTAAATCCGTTTCGACAAAAAGCGGGAAAGGCGGTACATATTTCGGCGCAACCGGTTGCGGAAAGACTTATACTATGGCGTTTTTGGCAAGACAACTTGCATTGCGTTGTACGGATGTGCCGGAAATAGGTTCGCCGACAATCGTTCTCATCGTTGACCGTGAGGAACTTCAAAAGCAAGGGGCGAAATTGTTTACTAAAAGCAAAGAGTTTTTGAACCTTGGCGAAGTAAGCGTGGTTCCGAACCGCAAGATTTTGAGAGAGGAATTGGGCGCGCGTGCAAGCGGCGGTTTTTATATTTGTACTATTCAGAAATTCTGCGACCGCGAAGACGATAAAATAGGGCTCATAAACGAAAGGGCAAATATCATTTGTTTCTCCGATGAGGCTCATCGAACGCAACTTGAGCATGCTAAAAAAATCCAGTTCAGTAAGGACGCCGATGAAAACATGAAAGCTATGGTTTCAAAGCCATATGCCAAGGTGTTGAAAGAAGCGTTTCCGCATGCAACTTTCGTCGGTTTCACCGGCACGCCTATTGCAGAAACTTATCAGACGTTCGGCGACGAGATAGATCGATACACCATGGACCAGGCAGTTGCTGACGGTCTTACCGTTTCTATCAAATATCATCCGCGTATCGCAAAAGTTCTGTTAGATCACGAAAAGGTAAAGCAGATCGAGGCATATTATAAAAAATGCGCTGATGACGGTGCAACAAAAGAAGACATTGAGGCAAGCAAAAAGGCAATGAGTTCCATGGAAGTGATTCTCGGTGAACCTTCTCGACTTGAACGTCTTGCCGTGGATATTCACGACCATTATGTCGCTGCTTGTGCAAACGATCCCGAAAGAGTACAAAAAGCCATGATCGTTTGTTCAAGCAGACCGATAGCTT
>CABUQL010000080.1 GCA_902493665.1 uncultured Eubacteriales bacterium | reverse complement strand
CTTCGCATATTATCGAGAATATAAAATCGTTATGCGGTTCGGGGATATACATATATTTTTGTCTGCTCTGCCCTAAGCCCAGACCGAAAAATCCGCCCGAACCTATGGCGTAAAGCGACTGAATTATCTGAAATCCGTCGCCCAAAGGATCGGCAAAAGGATTTACAAACGTTACAAGACGTTTCAATCTGTAAGGCTCAAAAATTGCCGCAGCGGCAATTGCGGAAACTCCCACACCTCCGAGCCACACAAAATGACTGATTTTTGCACCGTACAAAAACAAAACAAGACATCCCGAAAACGCAACAACGGTTGCACCGCTCAAGTGATCCTCCAAAAGGATAAGTCCCGAAAAAAGCACGATAACACCAAGATACGGCATTAAATCTTTCCAGAATCTTTCAAGCTTTGTCTGTCTTTTTGAAAGCGAATTTGCAGTAAAAAGTATTATTGCATATTTTGTAATTTCACTGGGCTGGAATGTAAAAATCCTGTCTATGCCGAGCCATCTTCTTGCACCTTTTGATTCAATTCCTATTCCCGGAATAAGAACGAGAATAAGAAGCACAAAAGTTATGCCAAGTATCGGAACAGACCACTTCTGAATGGTTTTAATGCTCATTTTTGTTGCAATAAACCACATGGCGCCAAGACCGAACAAAGCAAAAATAAGCTGTCTTTTTATAAAGTAAAAAGCGTCGTTATTCTGGTAGTGCGCGGACGCACTGCTTGCGCTGAAAACCATGGTAAGCCCATATATAAGAAGCATTAAAACAATTATTAAAAATGTAAAGTCGACTTTTTTGCCCGAACCGTTTTTTTTGCTTTATCATAAAGCTTTAAGCCCCCTGCCGCAATTAAACTGAAAAATATGCAATTATGCAAAGCACAAGCGATGAGCATATTGCAGTTACAACAATTTTTCTTTCACTCCATCCGCACATTTCAAAATGATGATGTATCGGACTCATTTTAAATATACGTTTTTTTGTTTTTTTATAATAAGTAACCTGTATTATTACCGAGAGCGTTTCTATAACGTAAACTCCGCCGGCAATTATAAGGACTATCGGCATTTTTAAAAGAAGAGCCGCACCGCTTATTGCTCCGCCCAAAAAGAGTGAGCCTGTATCGCCCATAAACACTTTTGCAGGATATGCGTTATAAAGCAAAAATCCTATGCATCCGCCGGCAAGTGCCGACATAAACACCGACGTTCCGACCTGTGACGTTTTGTATGACACAAGTGCAAAAAACAGGCAGACAATCACTGTAACCGATGCCGCAAGACCGTCGAGACCGTCTGTAAGATTTACACTGTTTGTTCCGCCGACTATAACAAAAAGTGCAAGCGGAATGTAAAACCATCCGATATTAACGGGCGTTTTCACAAACGGAATTATAATTGATGTATCAAAAAGCGAAAGTCTCATTCCGATTATTATAAAAATAACGGAAGCTATAATTTGCAAAACAAGCTTTTGAATCTCCGTAAGTCCGAGATTTCTTTTCATAACAACCTTTATGAAATCGTCGATAAAACCTATAAGACCGAACGACAAGCTTATTCCGACAAGAAGATAAACCTCTTTGCTTTTAGCAAAAACAACCGCCCATATGCATGCGGCTATAATAAATATAAGTCCGCCCATAGTAGGAGTTCCGCTCTTTTTTTTATGCCAGCTAGGACCGATTTCGCGGATTTCCTGACCGAATTTAAGTTTTGTAAGCACAGGAATTGCAAAAGGTCCTATAAGTGCCGCCGTAAGAAATGCGCAAAGAAGCGCAAAGCATATTTTCATTGTTACTTCGTTCAATTTTATATCCCCTTATCAGAATGTATAGTTTCATAAAGCAATTTTACGATTCATATTTTTTTAAAATTTCTTCCATTTTCATACATCTTGAACCTTTTATAAGAATGACATCGCCGCTTTTTGCATTTTTCTTTAAGTAATCGGAAACTTCGTCATTGGTATCAAAATGCACCTTGTTTATATTTGCCGCATTGTGCGTTTCTTCGCTGATTTTTCCGACGGTTATCAAAAGGTCAATGCCTTTTTTTTCGGCATATTTTCCCGTTTCGGCATGATATGCATTGCTGTTTTCGCCAAGCTCTGCCATATCGCCTAAAACTGCAATTTTGCGTCCGCCGAAAAGGCAAAGAACGTCAATTGACGATTTTACCGACTGCGGACTTGCGTTATAACAGTCGTTAATAAATTTTATACCATTTTTTTCAAATATACTTTGGCGAATTCCGTCGCTTTCTAATTTTTTTGCTGCTTATGCCGTATTTTTTTCCTACCGCATATGCCGCAAGCGCATTGTAAACATTGTGGATTCCCAAAACGTTTATATAAAAATCTTCGCCGTTTATTTTAAACGTTATTCCCTTATCGTCCGCCTTAATATCTTTTGCCAAAAAATCGCAGTCGGGATTTTCAAACCCGAAAAAGTATGTTTTTTGCTTTAACTTTCCTTTAAGCGTGCGCAAAAGGTCATCATCGCCGTTTAAAAACACCACGCCGTCATCCGCCATACCGTCAAATATTTCGCTTTTTGCTTTCAAAATACCTTCACGGCTTTTAAGATACTCAATGTGCGAAACGCCGATATTTGTTATTATTGCGGTATCGGGATTTGCACAAAGACTGTATTTTTCAATTTCGCCGAAATTGCTCATTCCCATTTCAATAACCGCTTTTTCGGTTTTTGAATTTATGCCAAATGCCGTAAACGGCATTCCGATTTCGTTATTATAGTTTTTTTGCGTTTTAATTGTGTTAAACTGCTCTCCGAGCACATTTGCAACAAATTCTTTTGTTGTGGTTTTGCCGACGCTTCCGGTTAGCGCAACAACATCGGCACTGTTTCTTTTTATGTTAAAATGCGCAATATCCATAAGCGCTTTTTTTGTGTTTAAAACTTTTACTGCAAACTTTGCGTTTTTAATTTCAATATCTTTTTCCGTAAGATATCCCGTTGCACCGTTTTTTACGGCGTCGCCCAAAAAATCGTGCGCATCAAACCTCTCGCCTTTTATAGGTATAAAAAGCGTGTTTTTTAAAATTTCGCCGCTGCTTGTGCTTATGCTTTCCAAAAACATATTTTCGTCGCCGAAAATAAGCTCTCCGCCCGTTGCACAAAGCAAATCTTTAACGCTTATTTTTTCAAGATTTTCTATCAAAACATATCATTCCCCGATTTTTATTTTGCGATAATTAAAAAATAAATACTTTTTTATTTTGCATTTATTTCGGCAAGGATTTCTTTAACGATTTTGTGTTCGTCAAAATCAATTGTGCCCGTGTTTAAAATCTGATATGTTTCATGACCTTTTCCGGCAAGAATGACAACATCATTTTCCTTTGCGTGCTCCATCGCATATTTTATTGCGTCACGTCTGTTTTCAACCGTAACATACTCGGCTTTGACATCTTTCATTCCTTCTAAAATATCTTTAATAATTGCCGACGGATTTTCGCTTCTGGGATTATCGCTTGTTACAACGCAAAAGTCGGATAAATCGCCTGCAATTTTGCCCATTTTCGGTCTTTTTGTTGCGTCTCTGTCGCCGCCGCAGCCAAACACGGTTACAACTCTTCCCTTACAAAATCCTCTTACGGTTTTTATGATGTTTTCAAGACCGTCGGGAGTGTGGGCATAATCTATCATTACCGTATAATTTGTCGGAATATTTACTACCTCTGCTCTGCCCTTTACGCCTTTTGCAAGCACAAGCGCATTTGCAATATCTTTAATTCCGATTCCTGCACTCTGGCATATTCCGATTGCGGTAAGCGCATTGTAAACAGAAAATTCTCCCGGAATGTCAAGTCTTATACTGTCTTTTCCGAAAGGAGTTTCAACATCAAAATGAACACCTCGCTGGGTGTATTTTATATTGTGCGCAAAAATGTCGCTCTTTTTATGAATTGAATATTTAACAATGTCGCAGGTTGCACCTTCGCATATTTTTTGACACCATGCGTCATCGGCATTTACAACGCCTTTTTTGCACATTTTAAAGAGAAGAGATTTTGCTCTTGCATACTCTTCCATTGTTTTATGAAAATCAAGATGGTCCTGTGTAAGATTTGTAAACGCACCGATTGCAAAGTCAAATCCGCTTACTCTGTCAAGGACGAGCGAGTGTGACGAAACCTCCATAACCGCATAATCGGCGCCGTCTTTTACCATTTGGTCAAAAATACGGCAAAGCTCCAATGATTCGGGAGTTGTTCTTTTGGATTCGATTACTTTATCGCCTATCATATTCTGATTTGTGCCGATAAGTCCTACCTTGTGGCCTGCAAATTCAAGAATTGATTTAACGAGATAAGTAACGGTTGTTTTGCCGTTTGTGCCCGTAACACCGATTAAAGTAAGCTTTTTTGTCGGGTAGTCATAAAAAACATTCGACGCATCGGCAAGGGATTTTCTTGTGTTTTCCGTAATAATATAAGGAACGCTGCAATCGCATTTTTCCTGCATTATAACGGCAGACGCACCGTTTTTGACTGCGCTTTCGATGTATTTGTGTCCGTCTGTTTCATATCCTTTTACGGCAACAAAAACATCGCCTTTTTTTATTTTTCTCGAATCGTATTCGATTCCGCTTATTTCAATTGTCAAATCGCCGTTTGACTCGATTATATTCTCTTCATTTATAAGTTTATTAAACTTCATTTGTCATCACTCCCCGTTTAATGTACATCTTTATACAATATGTCAACCGTAACGACAGTTCCGCTGCTCACAACTGCTCCCGCCTCGGGTTTTTGCGAGCCTATATACGACTGTCCGTCCGTCTTAGCTGCGGACTCATCGGCAATTTTCATATTAAGTCTTTGATTTGTAAGCGCCTGATTTGCCTGGGTAACGCTCATTCCGACAACATTCGGAACGGTGACCGTACCGGCATCGGAGTTTTCTGTGTAGAGCATTACAACCGAGTCTGTAGAAACGGTTATTCCGCTTCTGGGATTCTGTTCCAAAACCTTATCGCCGCTTCCTATTACTTTATACTGAAGATTTGCCTGCGTGCATGCATTTTTAGCTTCTTCTATGCTCATTCCGACGGTGTTCGGAACCATTGCACCGCTGTCTTTTAAATCTTCTTCCGTATACTGCGGATCAATTCCGAGATATCTTAAAGTATCATCAAATATACTTCTGAAAGTCGGCGCTGCAATCTGACCGCCCATATAAAGCGCGCCTGTCGGTTCGTCAAGCATAACAAGACCGATTATTTCAGGATCGTTTGCAGGTGCAAATCCCAAAAACGACGCTATGTATTTTCCGCTGCCTCTGGGTTGCTTTTCGCTTGTTCCCGTTTTTCCGGCAACACGGAATCCCTTTATATATGCGTTTTTACTTGTTCCTTCCGATACAACGCCCTCCAAAATTTCACGAACCGTTTTTGCGGTTTCGGCTGATATAACCTGGCGTATTTCTTCGGATTCATAAGATTTTACAACAACTCCGTCGTCGTCGACAAGTTCTTTAACGATTCTCGGTTTTATCATTACACCGTTATTTGTAATTGCGGTAAGTGCCGTTACAAGCTGAAGCGGTGTTACGTTAAAGCCCTGTCCGAACGAACTTGTTGCAAGCTCAACTTCGTTAAATCTTTCGGGTGAAAAGAATATTCCCGAAGCTTCGCCCGGAAGTTCAAATCCCGTAGGCTGAGTAAATCCGAAAAGCTTATGATAACGTATGAATGCGGTTTTTCCGATTCTTGCACCGACTGCCATAAATGTTGGGTTGCACGAGCTTTCAACGCCTTTTTTAAATGTAAGCGTTCCGTGTCCCGATACATTGTGGCATCTCATTTTCTGACCGCCGTAAACGGCATATCCCGGGCAGTTAAACATATCGTCGAGCTTTACGACGTTTTCTTCAAGTGCCGCAGCCGCAACAAATGTTTTATATGTAGAACCCGGTTCGTATGTATCAACAACAGCTTTGTTTCGCCACATTGCGTTTCTTGCTTCGCCGAGTTTTTTTGTTCTGTCCTTTCCCGTAAGCTTATCGATTTCTTCAAGATAAGCAGGGTTTGTAACTTCAAAAGGCTTGTTAAGGTCGTAATCGGGCTTTGTTGACATTGCAAGAATTTCGCCTGTTTTTGCGTTCATTACAATACACGCTCCGCCTTTTGCCGCACCGTATTTTTCAACCGCCTCTTCAAGATATTTTTCCGCAAAATGCTGGATAACTTCGTCTATTGTAAGCACAACGTTTATTCCGTTTTGCGCATTTATGTATTTTTCATATTTATAAGGCATTTCCGTTCCGAGAGCGTTTTTTGCGGCAATTACTCTTCCGGGAACTCCTTTTAAATACTTGTCGTAAATCATTTCTATTCCGTTAAGTCCCTGGTTGTCATCGCCGACAAATCCTATAACGTGCGATGCAAGGTTATTAAACGGATAATATCTTTTTGAATCCTCTATCA